>JBAWXE010000026.1:0-28431 GCA_037144255.1 Bacteroidota bacterium
GTGTTCGGTAAAAGATTTTAGCCCTAATTTCCAGCCATTATCCTTCTCTACCAACCTGCCAATAGATATACAAACCACCTTGGAAAATTCCGAGAAAATACCTGCTTTTTCTTCGAAAAGCATTGCGGGGCTTGCATCAGGGTCGGTACTGCTCTTCAAGTACTGTGCCTTCTTAGCCCAATGAACCTGCATCGCTTCAGACAAGGAGTTGAACTCTGGTACCACTGGTGCGGTCTCAATATCTATGAAAAGGATTTGCTTTAGATAGTGCATTACACAAAAGACGTAATTATATTTGTATTCTAAATTAAAACAAAGTACAAATTATGAGTCAGGAATCTTTCCAATCGTCACCCAAACGCAACAATACTTGGATATATGTTGCTATAATAGTATTGCTTTTGGCTACCAACGCATACTTATTTATTAACAAGAATACCCTAACAGAGCAAAAAGACCTGGCTGAAACAGAAAAAGCAAAATCTGATTCTACACTTTCTGATGTTCAAAAAGAATATAATGCCGCTATCGTTCGTCTGGATGAACTGAAAAGTAAGAATACACAGTTAGACAGTTTGGTAAATAATAAAGATGGCGAAATAGCTAAATTACAATCTCAGATCAAGG
Organism: Bacteroidota bacterium; assembly: GCA_037144255.1. Lineage (GTDB taxonomy): Bacteria > Bacteroidota > Bacteroidia > Chitinophagales > Chitinophagaceae > JBAWXE01. The sequence goes on from JBAWXE010000026.1 coordinate 628, forward strand.
CTATCATGTCTAAGAGCAATGCTTCTAAAGCTGAACTAGGCAAGGCTAAGACCCTGATCGCAGAATTGAATTCAAAAGTAAAATCATACGAAGAACAAATTGCTGCACTCAAAGGCGAGAACGGCAGACTGGTAGAATCGAATGGTGTACTAACCAAAGAACGCGACTCTACGGTTACAGAAAATATTGGCTTGCAACATAAAGTGAAATTAGGTGCTGTATTACATGCGTCTAACATCCGTATGACACCTATTCACCTTAAGAACCACGGTAAAAAGGAAAAAACTACCAGCAAAGCTAAACGTGTTGACATCATGCGTATCACTTTTGATATTGATGAGAATCGTATCGCTGAATCCGGACTGAAGGAACTGTTCCTGAGCATTACAGGTCCTAGTGGAAGTTTGCTTACCAGCTCTGCTTACGGTTCAGGCGTCACTTCCTTGGCTGAGGGTGGTTCTTTGAACTATACTTTGTCAAAACAGATACAATTACAACAAAACCTGCCTGTTAAGAATGTGGATATAGACTGGATACAGGAAGGCGACTACCAAAATGGTGCCTACAAAATAGAGATCTATCACGAAGGCTATAAGATAGGATCAGGTAGTGTGACCCTGAAATAGGTCGGAATTCACTCTTTTAATATCATTTTTCATAATGCTACATTAGCTTATTATTGTTTACAATAAGATAATGTAGCATTTCTTTTTAGTTAACGAATGCTGTCCTAATATTGCATCGGATTTATGGAAGCATTACCAGGTAAGATACTGATAGTAGATGATGAGCCGGATATAGTAGAGTTCATCAGTTATAACCTTAGAAACAAGGGTTATAACATAGCAACTGCTCATGATGGAATAGAAGCCATCAGAAAGGCCAAGGAATTCAAACCCGACCTCATTTTATTAGACATTATGATGCCTAATAAAGATGGTGTACAGACCATGAAAGAATTGCGCCAAATGCCTGAGTTTGAGGATACTGTGATCATTTTCCTGACTGCTCTCAGCGATGAGAAATCTGAAATAGAAGGATTAAAAACAGGTGCTGACGATTACATATCCAAACCAATAAAACCTGAACTGCTGGCTACCCGCATCAGCGCTGCCCTCCGTAGATTCAGGAAAGACGATGATATGGAACAGAAATTGGTCTTTGGGGATCTGGAGATCAATAAAACCAAATTCACAGTCAACTTTCAAGGCAGGGAAATATTATTAGCAAAAAAAGAATTCGAACTCCTATCCTTACTGGCATCCAAACCCGGACGAGTATTTCTCCGCAATGAGATTTTACAACGTGTTTGGGGTACCGATGTGATAGTAGGCGACCGTACCATAGATGTGCATATTCGTAAAATACGCCAGAAAGTGGGTATAGACCTTATTACAACAGTAAAAGGCGTAGGATATAAGTTTGAAATGGCTTAGTTTAGTATCATGTCGTTCCTCGATACTAAGAACCTGTCCCCTCGGTTACTTTCATTTATTACAGCACTGATAGTATCGTCAGTGAATACGCTATTGAGTTTGCTGCTGCATCCTTTATGGTACATGCCCATCATCGTATTCATTACTACATTTATCATTACATACTGGGTGTATTATTATACGGTTCAGCGTTTTATTTATCGCAAGATCAAACTTGTATATAAATTTATTTACCAGACCAAAGCCACCAAGAAAGAAGAATTTTTCTACGACAATATCCTACCCCAAAAATCGATAGAAGAAGTAAGTGAGGATGTGCAAAGATGGGCTACTCAGAAAAAGGATGAGATAGACATGCTGCGCAGGAATGAGCAATTCAGAAAGGAATTCCTGATGAATCTGGCGCATGAATTACGTACTCCTATTTTCAATGTACAAGGTTATGTAGACACTCTACTGGGTGGTGCTCTGGAAGATGAAAATGTTAACAGAAAATTCCTTATCAATGCCGGCAAGAGTATAGACAGATTGGTGCGACTGGCAGATGATCTGGATGAGATATCCAAATTGGAATCAGGTAGTATACCTATCATACAAGAACTATTCCCGATACAAGAATTGATAAAAGATGTGTTTGAAGAACTATCGCTGAAAGCGAAGGAGCGAAATACAGTGCTCACTTTCAAGAAAGGTACAGAACGTCCGCTGGGTGTATATGCCGATAAACCTAAGATCAAACAAGTGCTGGTAAACCTGATAGAAAATGCGTTGAAATATGGTAACGAAAATGGCACTATACATGCAGGTTGTTACGAAGTGGATGATAAGCATATCTATATAGAAATATCTGATGATGGGCCGGGCATAGCAGAAGAACATTTGCCACGTTTGTTCGAACGTTTTTACAGAGCAGACCGCAGCCGCAGCCGTGCCATAGGTGGTACCGGACTGGGGCTGGCCATAGTAAAACACATCATAGAAGCACATGGACAAACTGTGAATGTGCGCAGTAAATTAGGTGTAGGTTCTTCTTTCGGCTTTACGTTGGAGAAAAGTAAAGAATCCCGCATAGCTTAAATATTATTATCTACTATTTCTTTCCTCCACTTTCTCAATACACTTAATGTATCTGTAAAAGATCAATTTCCTTTCGATGTAAGGGGCATTTTCCGTACTTTCGCGGCACTTATTCAAAAAAATATATCCGTATAATATGACACCGCAAAAGATAGTAATGGGGCAGAATGGAAAATTGATAGTTCCTGATAACCCAATAATACCTTTTATAGAGGGCGATGGTATAGGCCCCGACGTATGGCATGCAAGCAAGCGTGTATTAGACGCTGCTGTAAAAATAGTATACAATGGTACCCGCAAAATAGAATGGGTGGAAATGCTGGCCGGTGAAAAAGCTTTCAAACAAACTGGTGAATGGCTGCCGGCAGAAACACTGACCGTAGCAAGAGAATACTTAGTATCTATCAAAGGGCCACTGACCACACCGGTAGGTGGTGGTATACGCTCGCTGAATGTAGCCCTGCGTCAGGAGCTGGACCTATATGTATGTTTGCGACCTGTGAGTTGGTTTCAAGGTGTACCTTCTCCCGTATTGCATCCGGAGAAAGTAGACATGGTGATCTTCCGAGAGAATACAGAAGATATATACGCAGGTATAGAATATTATTACGATACCCCTGAAGCTAAGAAACTGTTGAAGTTCCTGACAGAAGAATTAGGTGCAGGTAAAAAAATACGTTTCCCTGAAACCAGTTCATTTGGTATCAAACCAGTATCTAAAGATGGATCTGAAAGGCTGATACGCTCTGCTATAAAATATGCGCTAGAGCATCACAAACCTACTGTAACGATAGTGCACAAAGGCAATATCATGAAGTATACAGAGGGCGGCTTTAAGAACTGGGGCTACGAACTGGCAACGCGTGAATTTGGAGATAAGGTGTATACATGGGAACAATGGGAAGCTACTAAGAAAGAAAAAGGTGAAGACGCTGCCAATAACGAGCTGATACATGCCAAAGCAGATGGCCGACTGATAGTGAATGATGTAATAGCTGATAACTTTCTGCAACAGATACTACTGGCACCACAAGACTATTCTGTAATAGCGACATTGAACCTGAATGGTGATTATATATCGGATGCGCTGGCGGCTGCTGTGGGAGGTATAGGTATTTCTCCTGGGGCTAATATTAACTACACTACAGGTCATGCGGTGTTTGAAGCGACACATGGTACAGCACCACGTTTTGCAAATACTGATACAATGAACCCATCGTCGCTGATACTGAGTGGTGTGATGATGCTGGAATATATGGGCTGGCAAGAAGCTGCTGACCGCATATTGCAAGCATTGGGTGTGAGCATCATGCGTAAAAGAGTGACCATAGATTTTTATAAACTGATGCATGATGCTACCTTACTGAAGACCAGTGAATTTGCACATGAGATCATTAAAAACCTGTAAGCATGGCTAAGAATATTGCTGCATATATAGACCATACCATACTGAAGCCAACTACCACAGAGGCTGACGTAGAGAAGATTTGTGAAGAAGCCAAGACCTATGGGTTTGCAGCAGTATGTATACCACCCTACTATGTAGCTACTGCCAAAAGACTGCTGGATGGTACTGATGTGAAGATAGCTACTGTGATAGATTTCCCTTTTGGATATAATGGTGTGGTATCTAAACTGATCACTATTAATCAGGCAATAGAAGACGGTGCAGATGAACTAGATATAGTGCATAATATAGCAGCATTGAAAAGTGGTGACTGGGACTCTCTGACGGCTGAGATATATACTTGTACAGAAGTGATACATCAGGAAGGGAAAATAGTGAAAGTGATAGTGGAAAGCGGACTGCTGAGTGATGAGGAACTGATACGCTGTTGCGAACTGTATGCCCCTTACGATATAGACTTTATGAAAACATCTACAGGCTATGCAGAAGAAGGTGCTACCCTACACGCTGTGCAACTGATGCGTAAACATTTGCCTGCCAGTATAGCTATAAAAGCTTCGGGGGGCATCAGGGACTATGCTTTTGCACAGCAGCTGGTAGATGCAGGAGCAACGAGACTAGGCTGTTCGGCCAGTGTGAAGATCGTAGAAGGATCGAAACAATCATAATAATATACTAACTTAGGATAACTTAAATCGCTACCAAATAATCATGAGATACATCAGCAGCATACTTTTATTATTAAGTATCCTGTGTATAGGGAATACCGCCGGTGCACAAACAACAGACACTACCCAAGAAGCAAATAGTATAGTAGTGCATGTAGACCCTAGAATAGATGTACTAGTGAAGAAAGGAGAAGGCGATGATATGGACATATATAACGGACGAGGGTATCGTGTACAGATATATAGCGGTAACGACCGAGTAAAAGCAACTGAGACCAAAGTAGCTTTCATGCGCAAGTTCCCCGGTGTGAAGACCTATATGACCTATGTTTCTCCACAGTTCAGAGTGAAAGTAGGCGACTACAGAAGCAGAGCCGAAGCACAGAAAATGTATAACGATGCAGGTAGTATATGTAACCCCTGCATGATAGTACCAGATAATGTTTTCATAGTTAATATCAAGAAAGATGATTGACCTGATACGCAAAAAAGCAGCAGAGTATTACCCTGAAGTAAGGGCTATACGCCATCATATACATTCTCATCCTGAGCTTTCTTTTCAGGAGTATCATACAGCAGCATTTGTTTCTAAACAATTGAGCACATGGGGTATACCACATACAACAGGTGTTGCAGGTACGGGTATAGTAGCCCTGGTAGAAGGTAAGAACCCGGGGAAACGTTGTATAGCACTACGATCGGACCTAGATGCACTACCTATACAAGAAGCTAATGATGTAGACTATGCATCTAAAAACGATGGTGTGATGCATGCCTGCGGACATGATGTGCATACCAGCTGCCTACTAGGTGCTGCACGTATATTGTACACTACACGCGACCAATGGGAAGGCACTATGAAGCTGATCTTTCAGCCAGGGGAAGAAAAACACCCCGGTGGAGCCAGCCTGATGATAGCTGCCGGAGTATTGGAAAACCCAAAGCCGGATGCTATTATAGCACTACATGTATATCCTAATCTGCCATCTGGGACAGCGGGTTTTAGAGGTGGGCAATATATGGCCAGTGCCGATGAGATATACATCACCATAGAAGGTAAAGGCGGACATGCTGCTCTACCCCACCAAACGATAGACCCTATAGCAGTAGCTGCACAAGTAATAGTAGCATTGCAACAAGTGGTATCGCGGAAAGCGAATGCACTGATACCATCTGTGCTGACCTTTGGTAAGATAGCAGGAGGATTTGCTACTAATGTGATACCTGATAAAGTAGAGATACTAGGCACTTTCCGCACGATGGATGAAAAGTGGAGATATGAAGCCCATAACTGGATACATAAGATAACCGAGCAGGTATGTGATGCCTATGGTGCCAAGGCCACAGTAGAAATACCAAAAGGCTACCCATCGCTATATAATGATATAGTACTGACCGCACAAGCAGAACAGTGGGCTAAAGAATATATAGGTGCCGACAATGTGCGCACATTAGATATGCGCATGGCGGCTGAAGATTTTAGTTTCTATACACTACAAGTGCCGGGTTGCTTCTTCCGTATAGGAACCAACCGCAACAATGAAGCATTTACAGCACCTGTACATAATGCACATTTTGATATAGATGAAGAGGCATTGGAAACAGGTACCGGCCTAATGGCATGGTGTGCTGTGAACGCCATCACTCATTATAGCAAATGATCAAATACACACATATAATTAGTAGTGCATACTAACAATGCAATTAAGAGGTATAACAGTACCACCTTTTAATTGCAGATAATCATCAGTAACAGACCAAACAGTTGTTTCAACTTCGCAAGGACCTTGTATGGTTTCAAAGGTGATATTTGTCTTGCCTTTGAATTCGTTTCCGAGACGAACAGCATACATCAATTCCTTTTGCCAAACGGCAGATCTGTCTTCTACAGCAGGAACTAATTTCATTTGTGCTATCGCTTCCTTTTGGATGTGGAGTGCCATGATGTTGTTTTTAAATGGTATAGGATAATAAATCTATGTATATTAGTAATTAAAAGCAATATTATTTTTAAAGCATCACTAATCAAATTCTGCTATTTGTTGCAATTTAAATTAACTATTGATTAACTTTGTTAACTATTGATTAACATATAATAAGGTATCAAAAGTATAAAATATGGCGGATAAAGCAAATGCTTTGATACAAATTTATTTTTTGAATATCAAGAAAGACTTAGTGAGTATCTTGCATTTGCCTTGCATTATCTGTGCATCAGCTTGCATTATCTGTGCATCAGCTTGCATTATCTGTGCATCATCCGTGCATCTACCTTGCATTATCTGTGCATTTGCCCTGCATGTGGGCTGCATTTTTGAGTTGAAATTCAGCTAGGTGATTGATAATGAATAAGATAATTATGCAGCGCTGTTGTTTTCATTTTCTGAGTGGAATTTGTACTCCTCGATGTCCTCTTCTTCGCAATAATCGTCCATGAGTGTCCTGTTGGTACTGCTGCTAGCGTAAGGTTCTACCTGAATGCGCTCTCTGATAATTTGCTCACAATAATCGGCCACATTATCTGCAATGTGTGGCATAGCACGTCTGAGCCAATCAACAAGTGGTGTGTAGGCTTCTTTCATTTCGCCGGCAGTGGAATTCTGTTTGAGTGAGCGAATAGTAGACACAATATGGCGGCGAATATTGGCCTCTTCGGTAGTGGGAATACGATTGCCAACATCTCTTTTGCTGATACGTTCATTGAGCTCCTGGAGTTCGTGGTAGAGATCTTCGACCAGAAGAGTGGGCATCTGACGGTGTTTGTTGCGGAGCATTATCCATGCATTATCGCGGATCCATTCGCCAATAGTATTGCGGTGTACCCCAACGATATGGGATATCTCCGTTTGGGTCAATCGGGAGTTGATGTATAGTTCTTTGGCAATAGAGAATTCGTTACTTTTTGGTGTCATAGGATAGTGTTTTAGAATGTAAAAGTTTAATTTTTTACACAAAGGTGAGACAGGAAAGTGTAAATGCAAAAAGGAAAAAAGATGGTACTACAGAAAAGTGTAGTGTGCTACTACAGTTTTGTGCGGTAAGTTACCGCAGTTTTGTGTAGTAAGTTACCGAGAAAAAAATGCGAAGAAACCGTATAGTAGCGGATATGAAAATTAAAAATAATCGGTAAGGAAAAAATATTTTTTGAAAGGAGGAAATGGGGGGAGTGATAGGAAGCTAGAGTGGGCATATTAAGAAGGCATAGATACAAGCTAACGCCTGTGATTGGACATTAACTAATCATTCGTAGTATTAAAACATAATGCTTAAAACTGGAATAACAATGAAATTAATAAGGTATATTCGTAATGTAATTTCCTAAAGACAAAACACAACAAATGAGTAATTGGAAAATCACTAAAGAAAATTACTGGATGAGGATAGTAATTCTTAATGCTATTCCAATAGTTTTATCCATAGCAATATGCTTTTTAGAACATTTATATATTAGCAATAAAATCGCAAAAGGAAAGAATAATGATCTAAATCCCAATTTCATTGAGCTAGTATTAATTCTCATAAAAATGATTTACCCGTTCATTACCTCGATTTATTTGTTCATAATAAACAAATACTTTTCATCTAAAATAAAACACTTTAAATATTATGTAATCAACATTGTAATAGCATTAATATCGGTTGTATTATGTTGTCAATCTTATTTTATTAACTGGGGAGAAGGTGTTGCACAAGGTCACGACAAGGCATTTATGTATGCTTTTTTTGAAATTAGTGCATTACTTTACATCATACTGAATGTATTTGCATTCATTATAAGGAAAGTGGTAATAAGCACTAGTAGAGATAAGTGAGAAATGATCGATGCTAACACAACAAAAGGAGATTGCGGCTCGGTGCCGCAATGACGCGAGAAGGCTGAGTGCATGGGCTCAGGAGATCTCTCCCTGCGGTCGAGATGACGACCTTGATGACCTACATCCTCTCGATAACACCAGCTATACCCTGACCGCCACCTACACATGCGGAAACGATACCGAAGCGTTTGTTGAGGCGTTTCATATCGTGGAGGAGCTGGATGGTGAGTTTGGCACCGGAGCAACCCAGAGGGTGACCTAGTGAAATAGCACCACCATTGATATTGACTTTCTCAGGATCGAGACCGAGCTCGCGTATAACAGCTATGGACTGAGAAGCAAAGGCTTCGTTCAGCTCTATGAGGTCTATCTGACCGAGGGACATGGAGGCTACTTTAAGTGTTTTAGGAATAGCTGCTACAGGGCCTATACCCATGATACGAGGATCGACTCCTACGCTGGTACATGCTACTAGGCGACCTATGGGTGTAAGTCCGAGCTGGTTCATAAGACGCTCGCTCATAACAATAGTAAAAGCTGCACCATCGGATGTTTGAGAAGAATTGCCGGCAGTAACAGTGCCACCCTGTGCAAAAACAGCAGGGAGTTTTGCCAGTACTTCCAGCGAAGTATCGGCACGAGGACCTTCGTCTGTATCTACTAAATATTCACGTTCGGTACGTTTGTTCTTATCGTTCAGGGTTACTTCTTTGACCTTAATGGGTAAGATGCCCTCTTTGAAATAACCTTCTTTGATAGCGTGGATGGCCTTCTGATGAGAGGCGAATGCAAAAGCATCCTGATCTTCGCGGGAGACCTTATAATCACGGGCTACCTCCTCTGCAGTGAGACCCATAGAGAGATAATAATCGGCAGCGGACTTAGCGATCTCGTAATTGGGCATTGTGCGCCAGCCCGCAGTAGGTACCAAGCTCATACTCTCTGTACCACCTGCGATGATACATTCTGCCTGGCCTGTCTGGATCTTGGCAGTAGCCATAGCAATAGCCTCGAGACCGGAAGCGCAATAGCGATTGATAGTGATACCCGCAGCCCATTCACCTACAGCACGATTGGAGATAACACGACCTACCTGCAAACCTTGTTCGGCCTCGGGAACAGCATTACCTACAATGACATCTTCTACCAGTTTGGGATCGAGTTGTGGGACACTAGCCAAAAGACCTTTGATAACATCTACGGCAAGATCGTCTGAACGATAAAAACGAAAGACACCTTTCTTGGATTTGCCCACTGCACTACGAAAACCTGCTACTATATATGCTGACTGCATGAAGATGAGTATTTAGAACTGATACTAAAGTTAAGAAACCTTTGCGGAAATATATGTGAATTATCTACCCGCTAAATATGAGCATAAAGGGTATCTATTATAGGAATATATGCCGGCTGAAATAGCTAGCAGAGTGGTAACTTTGTAAAAGAAATACCCCCTGAGGAAATGAACACTAAAAAAACACTGGTAATAGGTGCCTCTGAAAATACAGCCCGTTATAGTAATATGGCCATACATAGATTACTAAGCCATAATCAACCTGTAGTAGCCATAGGACATAAAAAAGGGAATGTGGAAGGAGTGGAGATAGTGACAGAATACCCTGCTATAAATGATATAGATACGGTGACATTGTACCTGAACCCAACTAACCAGATACCTTACTACGACTATATACTATCGCTGAAGCCAAAGCGTATCATCTTTAACCCAGGTACGGAGAATGCAGAATTGGAAGCTATAGCTGAAGATGCAGGCATTAAAGTAATGGAGGCCTGTACATTGGTGTTGCTAGGTACAGGGCAGTATTAATAAGCATGCCCCATCCATACGGCACCGCTGACACTGTCGCGGGATGCACCTGTAACACTGCTGTAGACATTGGTCTCCTCGCGCCAGCGAAGGGCACCAATAAGAGCCATTACCAGTGCCTCTTTGAATTTAATTACCTTATCATCGGGTACTACAACAATCACATTTTGGTGGGCTAACTGCTCCTGAATCTTCATAACAAGGAAAGTATTGAATGCTCCCCCACCTGTTACTAATAGAGAACGTTCTTCCTTCAATACAGGATATTTGCGAACCGCAGCAGCTACCTGCACCGCAATATGATGTACTACAGTATGTAACATATCAGCGACCGTATGCTGACTTTGTAATAATGCAGGGAACATCATTTCCTGTACGTTCTCATTGCTAAGCGACTTAGGTGCAGAGAGTTGGTAATAAGGCAACTTGTTGAGATGCTCTAAGACATCGCCTAACAAAGCACCTGAGGCAGCAATGGTACCACCATCATCATGGGGTTTATCTAACAGATTGGCCAAAGTATTCAATACCTGATTGGCAGGGCATACATCGAAAGCCAACATTTCTTCGCCATTCTTGACAGTGATATTGGCAATACCACCTAGATTCAGACAATAGTCTTGCAAATGGAATAATAATTTATCGCCTACAGGCACTATAGGTGCACCCTGGCCACCCAGCGCCACATCGAGCATACGCAGATCGCTGATAACAGGCAATGATGTAAGAGCCGCAATAGCTGCACCATCACCTATCTGACCTGTGGTCTTGGATGCGGGATCGTGAAAAACAGTATGACCATGAGAGGCTATGAAATGTACCTTATGTTCTAATTCATGTTGTGCAATAAAAGCATTGACCTGCTGACCCAAATAATGACCATATGCAGAATGGAGTTTGAGGAAATCGGGCACTGAAAGGTTTTGTGCATGACGCAGACGCTCTGTCCACTCATCGGAATAAGAAATACAAGCAGCCTGCAATATCTCGAAAGACCATTGACCACGGATCTCATCTAGTTGGGTATACACAATATCTAAACCATCCAGCGAACTGCCTGACATGAGGCCGATAACTTTATAAACCATGTGGCAAATATAATAGTATAGTACAAAAGGAAGACTGATACTACACAGGATGTAATCAATAAATATTAATATTGTATGATAACCAAAGGAGAGACTGTGTATAAATTACCATTTTTCACCGAGCAAGACCCAGATGCTGTAATGGCATTTATGAAATCACATGAATTTGTGACCCTTATAGGGTATGACGGGCAACAGAGTGTAGCAACACAGATACCAGTACTATTATTAGAAAGAGAAGGGCAATTATATCTGAGAGGCCATGTAATGCGCCAAACAGACCATCATAAAGCGATAGTACATGACCCAGAAGTACTGGTACTGTTCCAAGGGGCACATTGCTATGTGAGCAGTAGCTGGCATACTGAAAAACAAGGCGCTACCTGGAATTACCAAACAGTACATGTAAGAGGCACCTGTAACCTACTGAGTGAAGAAGAAACTATGTGTATATTGACAGAGCTGACAAAGAAATATGAAACAGAACAGGAACGACCCTTATATACAGATCAGCTACCAGAAAATTATATGACGACACATGTGAAAGCAATAGCAGGGATAGAGCTATTAGTAAAGGATGTGTACCCTATCTTTAAACTGAGCCAGAACAGAGATGATGAAAGCTACCAAAACATAGTGAAGCACTTACTGGCAAGCGTCGATCCAGATGCACATAAAGTAGCTAGAGAAATGTAACTGCGCAGACCAACACTTTTCTAATATACCTGAATGCAAAATGCCGGCATATAGCCGGCATTTCTTATAAAAAACGAATTGGAATACAATTAAGCAAGAACACCTTTCAATACAGATGCCATTGTAATACCTATGTTAGCCGGGCTATCTACTACATGAATACCACACTCACGCATAGTTTTCATTTTAGCAGCAGCTGTATCATCAGCACCACCAATGATAGCACCGGCGTGACCCATACGGCGACCAGCAGGAGCTGTTTGACCGGCGATGAAACCAACTACAGGTTTTCTCATATTGTTCTTCAGCCAGTAAGCAGCTTCAGCTTCCATATTACCACCTATCTCACCTATCATAATGATACCATCAGTTTCAGGATCATTCATCAATAATTCTACTGCTTCTTTAGTAGTAGTTCCGATGATAGGATCGCCACCGATACCTATAGCTGTAGAGATACCTAAACCAGCTTTTACCGCTTGGTCAGCAGCTTCGTAAGTAAGCGTACCAGATTTAGAAACGATACCAATACGACCAGTTTTGAAAACGAAACCAGGCATAATACCTACTTTAGCTTCGCCGGCAGTAATAACACCAGGGCAGTTAGGACCTACCAACCTACAATCGCGGCCTTTGATATATTCGCGAGCCTTTACCATATCCTGAACAGGGATACCCTCAGTGATACAGATAACCACTTTGATACCTGCATCAGCAGCTTCCATGATAGCATCAGAAGCAAAAGCTGGAGGTACGAAAATGATGGACACATCAGCACCGGTAGCATCTACTGCATCTTTTACAGTATTGAACACAGGACGATCTAAATGTTTGGTGCCACCTTTACCAGGTGTGATACCACCAACAACATTAGTTCCGTATTCGATCATCTGACCTGCATGGAATGTACCTTCAGTACCTGTAAAGCCCTGAACGATCACTTTAGAATTTTTATTGACTAAAACTGACATGATATTGAATTGATTAAGTATGATATCAATATTGGCAGAGCAATGCCCCTAACCATTTTAACGTCCGCAAAATTAAGGTAAATACGTGCAAAAGCAAATGGGAATATCTGACAATTAAATAATTATGACGTATATCATGTTTCTGACCAACCATTGGCTGTAAAAGACAGTCTTAAATAGTTCAGAGGTAATGGAAATGTTACTTAGTGCACTTTTCTACAAAGTATACCCGATGTAAAGACATTGAAAAGTTGTAATGGGTAATCAATTCTAGATTAAAAAACGGGCCGGTTTCTACCGGCCTTTTTGATTTATGTTGTAGAAAAGCAAATAATAATATATACCATTAAAAATATTGTGATCTATTTTGATGTAATTACCCAACCTATCGACATTGAAGTAGTATCTTTTACAGAGGAAATCCATATTCATTCACATATCCCAAAAACTACCTTACATGAAAAAAAGCATTTACATTATTACATGCACTTTAGCTTTCATGTTTTTGTCTATGACAAAAGCTGAAGCTATAGGGTATCAGATCATGAGTAATTATTATCTGGACAGTTGCAGCACTATGTTCTTTCTGGTACAAGCCAACGTTAGCGATCCTTCATTGAGTGTCGAGACATCATATGGCGATGGCTCAAAAGACACTACAGGCTGGCTTAATAATCCTTCCTATGTAGCTAACAATACCTACATGTACCATCATTATGCATATCGTGGTACTTATACAGTAAAGCATGTATTGATCTACACAACAACTCGTGTGGACTCTGTAATATTTACCGCACATGATACTTGTCAGTTCATAACCGGAAAATTATTCAATGACCTGAATAGTGATTGTGTAATGAATACAGGGGATGCAAATCTAGGATATACCAATTATAGCAATATAGAAGTCGACTCTAATGGTGTGGCAATAGATACTATCCATGCAGGCTCTTATGGATACGGATATCCACTGTATACCAGTTTAGCATCAACATACAGAATGAAGTTGCTTAATACTGTTCCTGGCTATAATGTAGCATGCCCAACAACAGGTATTGATACAGTAGATTATACCACTGCATTAATGCCACTGACACATGGAAATTTTGGTCTTGATTGCAGTGGTACAGCTGCAGACCTATGGGTTGCATCAACAGGCATATTCCATGTCGCTAATCCGGCAGGTTATATGTTCGGATATGCGGGTAATAATACCTGTACTGCTACAAGTGGAGTAGTGACATTAGATGTAAGCCCTAAGGTGTATGTAAATCCACCTGATGTATACCCAACTCCAAGTTCTATATTCGCTAACCATATTATCTGGAATGTAAGTAACCTATCGAATGCAACAGCTCCATTCTATTTTTATGTAGGTATGCAGACATTCACATCGTTCATTGCTGGAGACACTTTGATCAATTACCTTACTATCACACCAACGGCAGGCGATCTTAACCCTACAGATAACAGCAATACAGGATATCCTACCATTTTTGCTGCATTAGCTCCTAACAATAAAATGGTATATCCACTAGGTAATGTTAGTACAGGTAGTAAACTTACCTACACTATCAATTTTGAAAATGTATATCCAGCAGTAGTGAAAAATGTGCACATTTTGGATACACTATCACCGTATTTGGACCTATCTACATTAAGAATATTATTCACATCAGCACCTGCAACAATATCAGTACAGAAAACACCTAGTGGACTAAATGTACTGGATTTTGATTTTGAGAATATCAATCTGACAGATAGTTCTCAACATTATACACGTGCAGGTTTTGTACAGTATTCTATTAAAACAAAACTTGGATCTTCATTAATAGGATCGGGTGTAACAAATAGGGCAGATATTCATTTTGATTACTACACTGGTATATTAACTAATACTGTTCAAAATGCCATTACTACATTGAATGTGGCACAATTGATTCCAAGTAGCAAAGTGATCATCTACCCTAACCCTGTAACTAATACGGTAAGCATCCAAATTGACAATATGGATTATCATTCTCTAGAGTTAGTCAACAGTATTGGACAGACGATCATGAGCCAAAGTATAGAATCAACTACAACTAATTTGAATATCAAAACGCTTCCTTCAGGTCTATATTATATAAGATTGAAAGGTGATGCTGGTGTGCAAGTAGAGAAGATAGAGAAATTGTAAGATCATTATACATGATACAAAAAAGGGTTGGTAATATTTACCGACCCTTTTTTGTATACTATAAGAGAATGAATTGAAAATTATACTTGGAAAACACCCATTTTGAATTCCTTGCTGATAGGCGCATGATTAGCAGCTGCAATACCTTGAGAAATCACATTACGTGTTTCCAGCGGATCGATGATTTCATCTACCCATAAACGAGCAGCTGCATAGTATGAAGATGTTTGGGCAGCATACCTGTCTGATATTTCTTTCAGCATAGCTTTTTCCTTTTCAGGATCTATCACTTCACCTTTTGATTTAAGAGCAGCCACTTGTATTTGCAATAGTGTTTTAGCAGCCTGATCGCCACCCATAACAGCTATCTTAGCATTTGGCCATGCGTATATGAAACGAGGGTCGTAGGCCTTACCGCACATAGCATAGTTGCCAGCACCGTATGAATTGCCTATAACAATTGTGACCTTAGGCACTACTGAATTTGCAACAGCATTTACCAGTTTAGCACCATCTTTAATAATACCTGAATGTTCGCTACGGCTGCCAACCATAAAACCTGTAACATCTTGCAAGAACACTAGAGGTATTTTCTTTTGGTTGCAATTCATTATAAAGCGAGCAGCCTTATCTGCGCTGTCATTGTATATGACTCCGCCCATTTGCATTTCACCTTTTCCACTTTTAACTATTTTACGTTGATTAGCAACAATACCTACTGCCCAACCATCAATACGAGCATAACCACAAACAATCGTTTTTCCGTAATCTTCTTTGAATTGATCAAATTCAGAATTATCGACCATCCTTTCTATCACATCTACAACATCAAAAGACTTATTATTTTCTGTTGACACAAGACCATAAATCTCTTTAGGATCTTTGGTAGGTTCTGCTGACTTTGCTCTATCAAAACCAGCTCTTGGTTGCTCACCTATCTTATCCATGATACGGCGCACCTGATCTAAGCATTCTTGTTCTGTATCGAATTTATAATCAGCGATACCACTTACCTCGGTATGAGTTTTGGCACCACCTAAGGTTTGAATATCAATATCCTCACCAATAGCTGCCTTCACCAAATATGGCCCGGCAAGGAAGATAGACCCATTTCCTTCTACCATCAGCGTTTCATCACTCATGATCGGCAAATAAGCACCACCTGCTACACAGCTACCCATTACCGCAGCAATTTGAGTGATACCCATAGCGCTCATCTGTGCATTATTACGAAATATGCGACCAAAGTGCTCCTTATCGGGAAATATTTCATCCTGCATAGGTAAAAATACACCGGCACTATCTACTATATATATAACAGGCAGATGGTTTTCCATAGCTATCTCCTGCATGCGCAGATTCTTCTTACCGGTAATAGGGAACCAAGCACCAGCCTTAACTGTATTATCATTAGCCACTATCATACATTGACGGCCACACACATAGCCTAAACCAGCTACAGTACCAGCTGCAGGGCAACCACCATATTCAGGATACATACCATAACCAGCAAATGCACCCAGCTCAGTAAAAGTGCTGTCCTTATCTATCAAATATTGTATACGCTCGCGAGGAGTCATTTTTCCTTTCTCTCTACCCTTTTCTATTGCTTTCTTACCACCTCCTAAACTGATCTGCGCATGACGTTGTTTCATATGGCCAACCATCAGGCGCATTGCATCTTCGTTTTTATTAAATTCCAGATTCATACCTTACATTGAATTAGTGCATAAAAATAGCTGTATAAATTGAATTAGTGCATATACATAAATACATACTTGATATATCTAAAAAATTTATTCCCTAAAATCAAGAAAGAAAAACTAATACTGAATGTTATTTTATCGTCTTATTGGAATATAACTACGATTTGAAGGTAATTTTGCCTTAAAGGTGATTGTTAAGCCGAACACGCATATTGACATAAAATGATTAGGAAGCTATCTAAATGTATTTTATTGCTATTTTTTCTAATGAATAACATTTATTCTTATGGCAATCACATATTTGGAGGTGAACTATTATATACCTTCTTGCATCAGAACACTTATCAAGTGACATTGACCTTATATGGTGATTGCGGAACATCCAATCAAACTGTATTAGCACAATTAGTACATGCAACACCTATTATAAAGGTAATGAAGGGCAGTACACTAGATACCACTATCATATTGCGTTTTGATACCAGCTCAGGAAAAGACGTATCGCCGGTATGTGCAGCAGATGCTAATAATACATTGTGTAATGGAGGGACATTACCGGGAGTAAGAAAATATGTGTACAGGGATAGTTTAACTTTATCTGATACAGATGCTAATTGGCAATTTATTTTTTACGGAGCTCTAGATCAAAACGTAGGAGGCAATTTAGCTGGGCGAAGTTCTAACATTACCAATATTGTAAATAATGGTGGTGCCCAACTGATCTATTTGGTAGCAACCCTTAATAATATTGTTGCCCCTGATAATTCATCACCGAAATACACTACCATACCAACGCCATTCTATTGTATCAACATATCCGAACAATATAACCAGGCAGCAATAGACATCAATAATGATTCTCTTGTTTTCAGCCTTACTCCTGCACTGAATGGGGGCACACCAGTTATATATGTTGTACCATTTTCTGCTACCTACCCGGTGTCAAGTGCGAATAATGACTTCAATTTCAATCCATTGAATGGGCAAATGAATTTCACTCCTGATATCATTCAAGACGCACTGGTAGTAAACAAGGTCACTGAATATAAAAATGGAATAGAAGTAGGCAGCAGTATGAGAGAAATGACATTTGTAGTTTTAGGAAATTGCAATAACAGGCCTCCTATAGGCCCTGTGGATAGTAATAATGTAGTAGGTGCTATTAGTCAAGGCAATGATATATTGAATCTATGTGTTGGATCACCTCATATTTCTTTTAGTATAGTGGCAAGCGACCCTGACCAAGACAGTATAGAAGTGACACAAAGTACTTTACCCGCAGGTTGTATTCTTAATATTGTGAACAATGGCACACTGAATCCAAATATAGATTTTGATTGGAATACCACAAATATCCCCGTAGGGCTATATAGTTTTTATCTTACTTATCACGATCATCACTGCCCTATTTCATGTAACCCCACTATTGGATATACCATACAAATTGTATCACCATATGTGATCAATGCTACTCAACTCCTACCTACAGGCTGTGCACATCAGGCACTGATACAATATGATATATTATACGGAGTGACACCAAGGCATATTACTATCAAAAAAGCAGGTGTTACCATTAAGACTTACCTAGATACTACAGGTACTATTATAGATAGTTTACCTAAAGGCGATTATACGATAAATGTATGGTCGCCCTACCTTTCTTGCGATACTACCATAAATTTTAGTGTAGCAGATGGAGGTAAATATCCTAACACTCCTGAATTTCCTTCACCAATTGTATATTGTCAGTTTGAAACTGTTCAAACACTGAACATAATAAGAGATACTGCCGCTACTCTCAACTGGTATAATGAAAATTATAATAGCATACCTACTGCACCTACTTTGAACTCTAATACATTAGGCACATATATATGGCATGTAAGTCAGACCCGCAATGTATGCACATCTGACACCGCGACACTGATAGAGATAGTAGCACCACACCCTGTAGCTGAGATCACTATCACTCCAAAACCTGTATGTTCGGGCGATACTATATTATTGCAAGCAACAGGTGGAGTGAAATATTCATGGAAACCTACTAATCTTATTATGTTTGGAGCAGATAGTAATTCATACACCAGAATTTTACAACCCACCACTTATACTGTGATTGCATATAGTAATTATGGCTGTACAGACTCTGCTACTATTACCTATTCAGATATCGAGCCATGCTGTCAATTCAGCTATCCTAATGCATTCACACCTAATTATGATGGGAAGAATGACAGATATAAAGTAATGCATTATGGCAACCTTATTAATTATGAAATATATATCTTCAACCGCTGGGGGCAAAAGGTATTCCAAAGTAATAACCCATCCGCCAGTTGGGATGGTACATTCAATGGTAAACCTTGTGAGGTAGGTACTTATTACTACACACTACATGCTGAATGCGTAAGCGGACATGTAGAAGATGCTAAAGGTGATATTACACTTATCCGCTAATATTTATTCCCACTTGAATACTTTACCGGCTACAGCATATACCACTACACCCCATACCAACAATATCAAAATATCTACTCTTACCGCCCAGAAACCTGCGCCATCGAATGCAATTTTTCTCAAAGCATCATTCAGATATGTAAGTGGCAATATGCGGCACAATGGTTGCAACCATTTAGGGAAATTCTCTATAGAGAAGAAAGTACCTGCTAATAAAAACTGAGGTAAAGTGATCAGGTTAGATAGTGGTGGTATGGTAGATTCGCTTTTGGCTATGCCACTGATTATAAAACCAAAGCCCATGAAGACCATTAATGCCAGTGCACACATGGTAAGCATTTGTAAAAATGTGAACCAACCATGAATAAGCGTATAACCAAAAGCAAAATGACCAATGCCTATAATAACAATAGCACCTAATAACTGAAATAACACACGTGCTATACCCTCACTCAAAATAATGATCTCTCTTCGTACCGGTGTAGCGAAGAAACGTTTGAGCACTAGTGTTTGACGTAAATTAAAAAATACGAATGCTGTACCAAATACTCCTGAAGCCAACAAAGAAAAACCTAACTGACCCGGCAATATGAAATCGATGGTCTTAAAATCCCGTACTTGCGATATATGTACATCAATTTTTGCCAGTTCCTCAGTACGTTTTTCTATTTCAGGGTCCATACGCTGCACTACACTGTTAATAATAGCTTGTACCTGAGGCATCTTAGCCATTTCTGATGATGCAGCAGAAAGCCTTACGTTATACTTAGGTATTCTACCTTCTTCTTGTTTTACTATACTCACCATGGCTGTGACATCACCATCTTTCATCATTTTATGAATGACAGCCGTATCCTTACTTGCATCCCATTTGAACACAGGTACTTGGTGCAATGCAAAATATAACTGATTGGTAGTATCACTTTGAGGATCCATTACCACTTTTATCACCAACCCTTTACTACCGCCCAAGAATCCAAAAACTAAAATGAATATTAAGGGGAAAGCAACACTAAAAACTATTGCAGAGGGGCTTTTGAAAATAGAAAGCAAACTCGCTTTAGTTAATGAGCGCATCGCTCGAAAATTGCTATATGTAGCCATAGTTGATTATTCGTAATGCCTGCAAAGGTAGTTAAGACAGACAATGAAATTACATAGGTATCATTTTAATAAGAATAGTGTTAAAAAATATTTATCCATATGGGAGTTGCTACTGAATAATGTAACTTACAAGGTTTAATACCGGTATTAAGAATTTATACAATGAAGCGGGTAAGACCATCCATATACATTATACTCTTATTGATCATTAGCAGTTTGCCTGCATCAGCATCCAAACTTTTCATACCTATGGATGCCGAGACTCAGGCCAACCATCTGAAGGCTTATGGCATAGCCTATGCTGCACTGAAACAAACTATATCTGTAGACTGGCTACTGAATTACAAAGGTGGTAGTTTCGGTATGGACCAATCAGAGGCTATGGAACGTCTCTGCAAGTTGCGTGGTGTGAGCTACGAGATATTTAGCGATGGACAATACCTGAGCATATTAGAACAAATTGCCAATCCTGACTTTAACGGTGATGTAATAAAACTGGAGAAAGCACCCAAAATTGCTGTATACACCCCACCCAATAAACACCCTTGGGATGATGCGGTAACAATGGTACTGGAATATGCAGAGATACCTTATGACAAACTATATGATGACGAGGTTTTAGCTACCAAACTACCTGAGTATGACTGGCTACATCTACATCACGAAGACTTTACTGGTCAGTATGGAAAATTTTGGAATCAATATCGCAATGCTGCATGGTATCAGGAAGATGTAAGAACACTGGAAGCAATAGCAACCAAACATGGTTTTAAGAAAGTATCGCAACTGAAATTGGCCATAGTAAAAAAGATACGTGATTTTGTAGCCGGAGGCGGTTACTTATTTGCCATGTGCTCTGCTACCGATACTTATGACATAGCCCTGGCTGCACAGAACACAGATATATGTACTGAGCAGTTTGATGGTGACCCTATGGCCCCTGATGCACAGCAGAAATTAGACTACTCACAGTGTTTTGCATTCAAGGATTTCAGACTTGTAACAAACCCTATGGAGTATGAATACTCTGACATAGACAATACTGGACCCAGAACACCTCATATGCCTCCCACATTGGATTACTTTACGCTGTTTACTTTCTCGGCAAAATTTGACCCTGTACCTACTATGTTGTGTCAAAACCATACTACTACTATCAAGGGGTTTATGGGTCAGACAACTGCTTTTCGTAAAGAAGTAATGAAAACCAGCGTATTGGTAATGGGAGAGACGAAATCTGTGAACGAGGCTCGGTATATTCATGGCGAATTTGGCAAAGGCACCTGGAGTTTTTACGGTGGTCACGACCCCGAAGATTATCAACATAATATAGGTGACCCTCCTACAGAGTTGTCTTTACACCCTACATCACCGGGATACAGGCTCATACTGAACAATGTGCTGTTCCCTGCGGCCAAGAAAAAACCAAGAAAGACATAATCTTCCTTTATGAAGAATCCATTTAATACAGGAGACACCAAGACCTTTACTCATATAGTTACAAAAGCTGATAGTGCCGGCTTCGAAAGTGGCACTGTGCACGAGGTATACTCTACTTTTGCACTGGCTCGCGATGCTGAATGGAGCGGCCGTCTTTTTGTATTAGAAATGAAAGAAACAGGGGAAGAAGGTATTGGTACTTGTATCACAGTAGATCATCTCTCACCTGCACTCATAGGTCAGGAGGTCGTATTCACGGCTACACTCATCACTGTAATAAAGAATGAGATCACCACTAGCTACGTAGCACATGTGGGTACGCGCCTCATAGCTTCAGGTACACAAAAACAAAAAATACTCAGAAAAGAAAAACTAGAGACAATTTTCAAGTCCTTAGAATAACTACTTTTTCAATTGCTCTTCTATCAGGGGTGCCAGATGCTCTGCCCATATAGCATATTCCTTACCCGATGGGTGCAATCCATCATGAGCCAGAAAAGCCGCATCGTGTGCATTATCTCTGGTGCTATCTGTTATGTATAGGTAATAGCATTTGTACTGTGCTGTTATCAGCTTACAGGCTTCATTGTATGCATCTATTTCATGTGCTATTTGTGTTCTATCACGCCCTGCAGCATAGGGCGTTACACCCCAATCTGGTATAGATACCACTAACACATGGTGCGAATTCCCTTTTGCAAAAACAATAGCTTGCTCCAGCAATTCGGTAAATTCGTGTTTGTAATTCTCTACGCTCCTTCCCCGATACTGATTATTCACTCCTATCAATAAAGTGACAAAAGAAAATGTCTCACGTATATTGTGCTCACGTATAGATGCTGCCAGTTCATCTGTTGTCCAGCCTGTAGTAGCTATAATAACAGGATCCGCTACATCTAGTTTGTGTTTCCGTAATATTTCCACTGTCTGATGTGGAAAATTCTCTTTCATAGGCACTTGTTCACCTATGGTATAAGAATCGCCTAAGGCAAGGTAAGTGTACATACAGATCTACTATTGGTTAAAGGCTATTGAATAAATACCGATTTCACATTCACAAACTCACGAATACCAAATATACCTAATTCTCTGCCATAACCGCTATTCTTTACCCCTCCAAATGGCATACGTGGGTCAGAGTGTACTTGTGCATTCACAAAGCAATTACCAGCCTGCATTTCTGTTGCTGCCAGACGTTCTGCTTTAGCTCTGTTTTTAGAAAATATAGCACCACCCAGTCCATATTCACTATCATTGGCTATGCGCATAGCATCTGCCTCATCCTTAGCCTCTATAATAGCTGCTACCGGGCCAAACATCTCTTCATCATATGCCGGCATGCCCTTTTTTACATTCGTCAAGACCGATGGTGGATAAAATGCACCTTTACCTTCGGGTATATATCCACCGCATAATAGTTTAGCTCCCTTTGCTACACTCTTCAGTAACTGTTCATGCAGTTGCACTCGCAGGTCTATGCGAGCCATAGGCCCTATTTTACTATTGGTATCCATTGGGTCACCATAACTAGCCTGCTTCATTTTCTCTACAAACCTTTTTTCAAATTCCTTCCTTATAGACTTTACTACTACAAATCTTTTACCTGCTACACAACTTTGGCCACTATTCACCAATCGTGCATTTACACAAGTATCTATAGCGGTATCCATATCTGCGTCTTCCAGTATCACATATGCATCACTACCCCCTAATTCCAAAACTTGCTTTTTCAAATGTTTCCCTGCGGCTTCTGCTACTTTACTTCCTGCGGCTGTACTACCTGTAAATGTCACTGCGGCTATTGTAGGATGTGCAATTATTTCTGATACTTGGCTTGATGGCAATAACAGTGTTTGGAACAATCCTTTGGGTGCTCCTGATTTGATCATTACTTGCTCTATGGCTAATGCACAGCCACTAACGTTCGATGCATGTTTCAATATCATTGCATTTCCTCCCATCAGTATAGGTGCCATACAGCGGAATACCTGCCAATAAGGAAAATTCCAAGGCATAATAGCCAGTACTACTCCTAACGGTTGATAGGATATATAGCTCTTACGTGCATCTGTAGCTATGATCTCATTTGCTAGCATTTTTGGACCTTCAGTTGCGAAGAAATCAAAGGTTTTGGCACATTTCTCTACTTCATCCCTGCTTTGTTGTATGGGCTTCCCCATTTCTAGAGTAGCCAGTATAGCTAGCTCTTCTTTATCAGCACGTATCTGTTTAGCTATCTTTTTCAGCACTACTCCACGCTCTTTATGGCTCATTTTAGTCCATTCCTGCTGTGTTTTATGGGTCTGTAGCAGTATTTTTTCTGTCTTTTTTGTGTCGTAACTCTGATAGGTATTCAGCACTTCGCCATTGGCTGGGTTCACGGATATCATTTGTTCGGTCATGGCCTTTGTAATTTTTTATAAAATTAAATAACCTGAACCGTTAAAAACGTTTACTAAATTTGCAATCCGTAAGAAACTTGTGTTAAAATTGCATGAATACATGCAGTAAAAAATAAATTCATGACCCCAGACAAAATTAAATTCGGTACAGACGGTTGGCGCGCCATCATTGCGCAGGATTTTACTGTTTACAATGTTGCTCGTGTTAGTAAGGCATTGGCAGACTGGTTATTACAAAAACAAAAGGACCCCAAAGTAGTAGTAGGGCACGATTGTCGTTTTGGTGGAGAATTATTCACTGAAACTGTTGCGAAAATCCTCTGCGAAAACGGCGTAATGGTATACATGGCTAAAGGCTTCATAAGTACCCCTATGATCTCATTAGGTGTATTAAAACTGCAGGCGCAACAAGGGGTAGTTATCACTGCTTCTCACAATCCTCCTTCTTACAACGGATATAAATTAAAAGGTGCTCATGGTGGCCCTTCTAATCCGGGTGACATTGCAGCTGTGGAAGCACTGATTCCTAATGATGTTACTATGCCTACTCATTCTTTAGATCATTGGGCATCTAAAGGCATGTTAGAATATGTGAATCTGGAAGACATGTATGTAAGCTACCTGCAAGAAAAATTCGATTTCAATGAATTGAACAATTCTCCTTTCAAACTGGCTTACGATGCTATGTATGGTGCGGGACAGAATGTGATCCGCCGTTTGTTACCAAGTGCTGTTTTGATTCACTGCGATGATAACCCTGGCTTTCGCGGACAGGCTCCTGAGCCACTAGATAAGAATTTACAAGAATTGGCCCGCACCATTGCTACAACTCCTGAATTGAAAATTGGTTTGGCTACAGATGGCGATGCAGACCGTATTGGACTCTATGACGAAGATGGGAATTTTGTGGATGCACACCATATCATTTTATTACTCATTCACTATCTGCACAAGTATAAGAAAATGGATGGTAAGGTTGTTATTGCATTCTCTACTACCGATCGTGTAAAGAAAATGTGTACAGCATATAACTTACCTATACAGATAACTCCTGTTGGATTTAAATATATCAGCGAGATCATGACGAAAGAAGATGTACTGGTAGGTGGAGAAGAAAGTGGTGGCATTGCTGTCAAAGGTCACATACCTGAGCGCGATGGTATTTACGATGGTTTAGTATTATACGAATACATGACCAAAAGCGGCAAGACCCTAAAACAATTATGCGAGGAAGTTTACGATGTAGTAGGTCGCTTTGTATACGAACGTAAGGACCTTACTATCGAAAACGATAAGAAAAATGCAATTATTGGCAAAGCACAAGAAGGTGCTTATAAAGTTTTTGGCAAATATGGCATTGATAGCGTAGAAACTATTGATGGCGTAAAATACCATCTCAACAATGGTGGATGGATGATGCTGCGCGCTTCAGGCACAGAACCTTTGCTGCGTGTATATGCCGAAGGTAGTAGCGTTGCCGAAACTCAGGATATGCTATCCGACATCATGGCTACCATTCTTTAGTATTATTACATGACCTTATTCATATAGAGCCTGCACAATTGTGCGGGCTCTCCTTTTTTACTCTTATTGCATACGGATAAATTATATCCATTTTAAGCCAAAACAAATCAAACAATGGTTTTGTAATAAATTGATCTTTACTTACCTTTGCCGCCCTGGCAAGTCTTATACGGCCAGCTCCTGCTGAATCCCCCAGGACAGGAATGTAGCAAGGGCGGGCGGTTGTAGCGGTGCGATGTAAGTAACTTGCCAGTTTTTTTATTTCATATTAAATTTGAATTATATTTAATATGACTGATTCCTTCTAAATAATTCAATCATATTTTCGAGGTCTGAAACTTTGTTCCATATTTTGTCAAAACTGATTTGACCATAGAAATGATAGATGAAACAAAACTATTACCTTCGCCAAAACTTAAATTTCTAGTATGAAATTCTTCATAGATACTGCCAACCTCGACCAAATAAAGGAAGCTTACGACTTGGGCATTTTAGATGGGGTTACCACCAACCCTTCCCTTATGGCCAAAGAAGGTATCAAAGGCCATGATGCAATAATGAAGCATTACAAAGCTATCTGCGAAATAGTAGATGGTCCTGTTAGTGCAGAGGTTTTCGGTACTACTTTCGAAGGGATAGTAGAAGAAGGAAAAAAACTGGCTGCTATACACAAGAACATTGTTGTTAAAGTACCAATGATCAAAGACGGCATCAAAGCTATCAAATGGTTTACAGACAATGGCATCTCTACAAACTGTACATTAGTATTCTCCGCAGGTCAGGCTATCCTGGCTGCTAAGGCTGGTGCTACTTACGTTTCTCCTTTCATCGGTCGTATAGACGATGGTAGTTGGGATGGTGTACAACTGATAGAGCAAATAGTGAATATCTACAATTCTCAAGGCTTCATGACAGAAGTATTAGCAGCTTCTATTCGCAACTCTTTACACATCGTTCGCTGTGCAGAGGCTGGTGCTGATGTATGCACTTGTCCACTGGGTTCTATATTGGGATTATTGAAACATCCTCTTACAGATATTGGATTAGCACAATTCCTCAAAGATGCTGAAAGCATGAAATAATTCATACGCAACTACATAAAAAGATAAGGCCTGAACAATGTTCAGGCCTTATCTTTTTATGGATGAAATAATTTACGACTTTGATAATTCACCTTTCAGAAAATCTATCACTTTCACTTCTATAGCATCTTGATGTCGTAGGTCTGCAAGCATAACAGAAACCCAGTCAGTAAGATGAATAAAATAGAATGCCTTTTCAAAATAGCTCTTACCTTTTGATGTAATCTCAATGATATTATTGGTATATTTTTTGATCACCTTTTTGTTGATCTCCATACGCAGTTGCACGCGCTCATAGTCATCTTCATTACGCAGTATCAATACAGCCTTTTTAGCATCCTTATCTCTCCAGCCTACTAATTCATTATGGTTCATTTCCGGTATCACGCCATGCCAGCAAAGGATCTTGCTGTTTTCATTCAGTTGCTGACGACAACGTACAGCTACCCCTTCAAAATCTGCAGAGGCATAAATAATAGGTAATTTATCGTTTAGCTTTTTTGCAATTCCGATTGCTTGTTTCTGTATACTTTTCTCTTCAGCATTCAGTAATTTAATAGAGGCCCTTACTTCCTTCTCAAAATCAGTTTTCAGATAACCAAAGTGTTTCAAAGTATATAGTATCTGCAACATAGAATAACCAAGACATGCACGGGGTGGCATGCCGGCTGGCAATAATATGCAATCAACATTTTTCTTCTTGGCCAGCTCCATGATCTTTCCACCGGAAGTGATACATACTACTGTAGCCTTTGCCTTTATAGCCTGCTGCATGGCAGCCACGGTTTCTTCTGTATTACCGGAGTAAGAAGATACTATAACTAGAGAGTCCTTATTTACAAAAGCAGGTAAGAAATAATCCTTATTTACAACGAAAGGAATAGTCACCTTATCAAATACATAGTTCTGCGCAATAGATC
>JBAWXE010000027.1:0-28370 GCA_037144255.1 Bacteroidota bacterium
GTCTTACAAAGCTATGACAGAATGAATTCTTGATAGTTTAATGGTGGTTTTACCTATTTAACGAATAGAATCCGAAGTTATTGTCTTTTTCTGAAGTTGGTACGCTCAAGCCATTTAAGATTTACCTTTGCAGCCAAACACTTGATATAAATATGAGTTTTAATCCCTGGCATTCGGTAAGTTATGGCGAAAATGTACCTGACAGAGTCAATGCCATCATAGAAATACCTAAGAATTCGAGAGCTAAATATGAGCTGGACAAGGAAACCGGTATGCTGAAACTGGATAGAGTATTGTATTCTGCTGTATACTACCCTGCTAACTACGGTTTCATACCCCAAACGTATTGTGATGATAATGACCCGCTGGATATATTAGTATTATCACAAATAGAAATGCAACCATTATGTTTAGTAGAAGCCAAGATAATAGGCGTGATGCGGATGCTGGACCAGGGTGAGGCAGATGATAAGCTGATAGCTGTTTGTGCTAATGATATGAGTGTAGCACATATAAATGACATCAGTGAATTACCTTCACACTTTATTGAAGAGTTGCGCCACTTCTTTGAAGAATACAAGAAACTGGAAAATAAGCTGGTGAAAATTGAAGATTTTCAGGGTGCAAGACTGGCAAAGAAGATATTACAGCATAGCATAAATGATTATATAACCAAGTTCAAATCATAAGTTATGAGTATAGGTACTATTTTAGGATTGTTGGCCGTAGGCCTGATAGCAGGTTTTCTGAGCAGTATGGTAGGCATAGGTGGTGGTACCATAATAGTACCCGCACTTGTGTTCATGTTTGCCATGAGCCAAAAAATGGCACAAGGCACATCGCTGGCTATGATGATACCACCTATAGGTATACTGGCGGTGATCAATTATCATAAAGCGGGGCAGGTAGATTTTAAAATTGCTGCCATACTCTGTGTATCATTCCTAGTGGGTGGTTACTTTGGAAGTAAAGTAGTACTGAATATGGATATGTTGATAGTGAAGAAATTCTTTGCCGTATTCCTCATTATCATTGCACTTAAATACTTGTTTTTAGATAAATAATTAAAATACCCATGGCACGTACCAAGATCAAAGACATTCTGCAAAGTGAAAAGTTTGACTACAGTGTAAACATCAAAGGCTGGGTTCGCTCTTTCAGGAACAATCAATTTATAGCACTTAATGACGGCTCTTGCATTGGCAACTTGCAAGTAGTCATAGATTTCAACAATATACCTGAGAGCCTGCTACGTAATATTACTACAGGAGCATCGCTGAGTATAGATGGTACAGTAGTAGCATCGCAAGGTAAAGGACAGAAAGTAGAAGTAAAGGCAGATACAGTAACACTGTTGGGAGAATGTGATGCAGAGAAATATCCGCTGCAACTGAAGAATAAACCGAGCCTAGAATATCTGCGTGAAATAGCGCATTTGCGTTTCCGTACCAATACATTTGGTGCTGTGTTTCGCGTGCGCCACTCACTAGCATATGCAGTACATAAGTTCTACAACGACCGCGGGTTTGTTTATCTGCATACGCCTATCGTAACCGCATCGGATGCGGAAGGTGCAGGTGAAATGTTTCGTGTATCTACCTTACCATTTGACAATCCACCACGCAATGAAGATGGCAGTATAGATTACAAAGAAGATTTCTTTGGACGCTGTACAAACCTCACAGTAAGCGGACAGCTGGAAGCTGAACTGGGTGCTATGGCATTTGGAGAAGTGTATACATTCGGACCAACATTTCGTGCAGAGAATTCTAATACCGCACGCCACTTGGCAGAATTTTGGATGATAGAACCCGAAGTAGCATTCAACGATATACATGACAATATGGACCTTGCTGAAGATTTCATCAAGTATATCATTGCACATGTATTAGAACACAATCGTGAAGATCTGACCTTCCTGGCACAAAGACTGGAAGAAGAAGACAAGCAGAAACCCATGAATGATCGAAATGAAATGGGACTGATAGAGAAATTGGAATTTGTGCTGAACAACAAATTTGAACGCATCACTTATACTGATGCTATAGATATACTGCTGAATTCACCAGCTTATAAAAAGAAGAAATTCCAATATGAAGTGAGTTGGGGTATAGACTTGCAAAGTGAGCACGAACGATACTTGGTAGAAAAGCATTTTAAAAAACCAGTGATCGTTACTAACTATCCTAAAGACATTAAGGCATTCTACATGCGCCAAAATGATGATGGCAAAACAGTAGCAGCTATGGATATATTAGCGCCCGGGATAGGTGAAATAGTAGGAGGATCGCAAAGAGAGGAAAGACTAGACAGACTTACCCAACGCATGGAAGAGATGCATATACCTGCCGATGAAATGTATTGGTATTTAGATACACGCCGATTTGGTACAGTACCTCATGCAGGATTTGGATTAGGTTTTGAGCGTATGGTACTTTTTGTAACAGGCATGGGGAATATACGTGACGTGATACCTTTCCCACGTACACCTAAAAATGCAGAATTTTAAGACCATGCTATAAGATTATAAGAAAGTTCGGCCCTACTGAGCCGACCTTTCTTATTTAAAAACCTTTTTCTTTTCTCCAGGCTTCCAAGCTCATTTCCTCGCCACTAGGAGTGAGGAAGCGTATCTGTTTTCCATCGGCTGTAATCAGGAAAGACAAATGCTCTGACATCAATGAAACATCAGTTCTCAGATCGATAAGATAATAGCCAGCCTTTGTATCCGGGTGTTCAGAAACTACTGCATGTATAGGCACTTTTAATTCAGCGGCATCCAATACATACTTCTGAATATCTGTAACCTGAGATAGTAATTTTGCTACTTTACTTTCTTCTGCTGTGAGGGATATCGGTAATTTGAGTGCAGTGATGAGACTATCTGTAATGGAGAGTGTAGTATCGTTGTGATTAAATGTATATAACACATCCATGTTGCGATTAATAACATAACGCTCAGTGCATTTATAATTATTATCTCTTCCCGGTATTTTTCTTTGTTTGGTATACTTACAATGATTGCATGCAATAGTATAACCCCTATAGAAAGGTTGGACATAATTGAAAATAGCCGGTACCAGTACCTCTCCGTGTCTATTCACAAAGCCCATGCGTCCATTGTTTACAAAACGTCTGAGACCCTCTACATAGTCATCGATACCATTGTCGACCCAGTAAGGAGAATATAGAAATTCACCTTTCCGATTAAAAGCCTTGAAACTATACCAATAATTCATTGAATCTGTGGGCTTTATGATATCGATAAGGTATATCTGTTCTTCAGTGATCTCTTTGCCTAATTCGTAGTAAAGGCTTTTATATTCAGGGGGAATAATCACTTTACCGCTCAGTGTTTTAATGCCACCCTTTTGAGGGTCTGTGCCATTGAAAAAATAAAGTGGCTCCTTGCTTTGAGAGAAACAAGGGGAGGATATGACAATTAGAACTAAGAAAAATAAATAACGCAGCACAGAAAATGAGGAAATATGATGTAAAATAAATCAAAAAGTATAATTTCAAAGAAGGAAACATGAAACGGTTCATAAAAGCATATACTTCTTTCACCCGTACAGAGAAGTTGGGCATTATAGTACTCTTATCGGTACTGTTACTACTTATTGCCTTTCGTTATACCATGCAGTGGTGGGTGCAGCCCCAAATAGATACAAGACAAGAACAGCAACTATCAGCATCATGGGGCAAATATAAACAAGAACAATACCTTCATAGTACAGATAGTACTAGTGAAGATGAAAGCCATTTTAACCAAGAAAGCCCCAATATTGCCACATCTTCTCTAATAGACCTAAATGCGGCAGATTCTATTACACTAATTGATCTGAAAGGTATTGGACCTAAAATTGCTCACCGTATACTGGATTACAGACGTAACAGAGGAAAATTTACTGATATTGGTCAGTTGAGGGAGATATACCACTTCCCTTCATCCACTCTAGCCTATCTTCAGACCCGACTTACGATACATAAGTAGTACTAATATTAAACAAATGTGTAGTATAGGTTGATGAATGGCGAAAAATATCGTAAAATTGCCTCCTCAAATATACTTGGAACAATAGACATATGGACTTCAATTATACCGAAACGCAACTGCAGATAGCCGACATGGTTCGCGACTTTGCCAACAAGAACATTCGTCCGAAAATGATGGAATGGGATGAATCTCAAAAATTCCCTGTAGAACTTTTTCATAAAATGGGAGAGTTGGGATTGATGGGGGTACTGGTACCTACAGAATATGGAGGTACGGGCTTAGGCTATTTTGAGTATGTAACTGTAATAACAGAGGTAGCAAAAGTATGTGGCTCTATCGGACTATCGGTAGCTGCGCATAACTCATTATGCACCGGTCATATATTATACTTCGGTTCTGAAGCGCAGAAGAAAAAATATTTACCAAAGCTGGCTAGTGGTGAATGGATAGGTGCCTGGGGACTTACAGAAGCTAACACAGGTAGCGATGCAGGCAATATGCGTTGCACTGCTACTAAAGATGGAAATGACTGGATACTGAATGGCACTAAAAACTGGATAACACATGGTATTACCGGACAGGTAGCTGTAGTATTGGCACGTACAGGCGAACCTCGCCAGAGTGGTAACACTACTGCTTTCATAGTAGAACGTGGTACACCGGGTTTCAATGCAGGTAAGAAAGAAAATAAACTGGGTATGCGTGCTTCTGAGACCGCAGAACTGGTATTTGATAATTGTCGTATCTCTGATGCACAACGTATGGGCGATGTAGGAGATGGATTCCGTCAGGCGATGAAAATATTGGATGGTGGACGTATCTCTATTGCTGCATTATCATTAGGTATAGCAAAAGGAGCTTATGAAGCAGCTTTGAAATATTCTAAAGAACGTCATCAGTTTGATAAGCCTATCTCTGATTTCCAAGCTATAGCCTTCAAGCTGGCAGATATGGCTACGCAAATAGAAGCATCGGAACTGCTTATATATCAAGCAGCAGATATGAAGAACCGCGGAGAGAAAATGACCAAACAATCTGCATTTGCTAAATATTATGCTTCTGAAGTAGCAGTACGTGTATCAACTGATGCGGTACAAATATTCGGAGGTTATGGATATACTAAGGACTTCCCTGTAGAGAAATTCTACCGTGATTCTAAACTGTGTACGATAGGTGAGGGTACATCTGAAATTCAGAAACTGGTTATCTCTCGTGAGATATTGAAATAAATACAGAACAACATTTAATAAATATGCCCAAGCAAATGCTTGGGCATATTTATTAAAAAAATTCAAACAAACTATCCTTTTCTTCTGGCCATGAAGCGGTAAGATAACCCTGTAGTAAACTGATATTCAGAAGCAATGGCTGTGCCATTTACATATTGATACAAAGGAATATCGCTAGAGATATAAAACGAAAGGGTTTTGTAACTATAACTCAACTGTGGTATGAACAATACTTTTTTACCACCTGTAGACAAGACATCAAAGTTATATTTTGCCAACATGTCTATGTTCTTATCATACCCCATCTTATCCACCCATTCGCCTTTTAGTTGTAGAATCAAACCTAGTTTTTTGTAGATGGTCTTTCCGGCAAAAAGCCCTATGCCGGCATAATCTCCAAATCTCTGACCGATTGGATTCCAGCCCTTTCTTACATAAATGATGCTAGTGAAAAGCCTCAAATTCTTAGAGGGATAACTGCGAAAACCAAATCCATAAAAGACAATATCCTGGGAACCTGTAGTTGTCATTACAGAAGGTGGCTTGGGTGTATAGTAATTCTTAAGCGTGTTAGGATCAGTAAACACTACAGATGAGTCGAGGTACTTGCCCAGTGGAATTTTATAACCTAAACCCAAAGTTGCTTCATTCTCTGTTGAAGCTGTTTCTTTCTTTAAAACTGTAAAGCGCGGGAATATGATCATATCACCTATGCCGGATGAGGAAACCTTATTATTATTGTTGAGCCCTATCTGTGTTTTATCAAAATAGTATCCAAACTCTAAAGATAAAGTAAGCCTTTTAGTCAAACCATATGCTACTCTCGAATACTGATATTTGCTAGTGTAACTATCTAAATAGTCTCTGACCTTTTTAGTACCTGATTGGAAATTGTTGGAATAGATATACTGAAAACTGGTGCTTATTTCTGCTTGTCTTTTGAGTAATACACCCTGTGAAGTTCCGCCTGCTATAGGGCTGCAACTACCTCCTGAACAGCAACCTTGGGCACTAAGATTATTCTGCGACATACAGCAACTCAAAAAAGCAAATAAGAGTGTCCATTTATTATTTAGAATAGGCTTGTTGAATTGCCACATATAATTGATTTTAAGTTCCAAGTCAACTACTTATTCACTATAAATCTCAGGGTAGCAGTTGATATTCCGGCAATCAGTTTTAAGAAGTATATACCATTATTGAAATTACCATCGATATCCAATTCCAAATTGTGATCACCTGTTAATTGTGCTCCTTTAGCTTCATAATAGACCTTGCTTCCAAAACAATTATAGACCTCAATAGTCAGATCAGATGTTTCTGACAAGGAATATTTTAAGGATAGTTTTTTTACAGCAGGATTAGGATATGCCGTCATTTCCATACTAGAAGGGTTCATATTTACTATGCTCAATGCAGCAATAGCTGTATTGATAGCTGTTTGTAGATTAGCTGTATTCAGGCCATTATC
Source organism: Bacteroidota bacterium (assembly GCA_037144255.1). Lineage (GTDB taxonomy): Bacteria > Bacteroidota > Bacteroidia > Chitinophagales > Chitinophagaceae > JBAWXE01. The sequence continues at coordinate 6,698 of JBAWXE010000027.1, forward strand.
CTGTGTGAAATAAACATGATGGTTGGTACCAGCCAACACAGCGATCTTAGGCATGGAGATAGTACCATAATCTGACTCTCTAAAGGATACATCAGAAAAAGTAGGTACTCCTCCCATACTATTGGTACTAGCCCAGCTGCTTAATGTAGCACATGTAGTATTAGCAATGTCATCTGATATGTAAAACAGCACTCTCCCGGGATTGGAACCAGCATATCCTTGCACAACACTCTGCGCAGCTAATGAAGGGCCAATGCATGAACCACAAGGCTCAACAAATGATACAACAATTACCTTGCCGGCATCCAGCTCTGCAAACAAATGATGTGAGGTACCTGAACAATCATTAGCTGTAAAATCAACAGCTGTTTGAGCGGAGACAGTGAAGAATGAACTTATAAAAAAAAGAAATAACTGTATTGACCTTTTCATACTCATTAATTTATTGCATGCTGTTTTACAACTATACATCAAATCCAGTATTTAAATTATGACCTCTGTCATTTCTAGGTGAATATGGGACACTACTATGCAGGAAACGCTTTATCCCTAGCCCAAAAAGCCTCGACAATGTCAAGGCTTGAATAAAATAAATTGTCAATACTTATAATTCCAATAATGCTTTTACAGGATCTTGCCCAATTAAAAGCAACTCAGGATTCTCCAATAACTCTTTAACTCTTACCAAGAAACTTACTGACTCACGTCCATCTATAATACGATGATCATAACTAAGGGCTACATACATCATAGAACGAATCTCTACTTTGCCATTGATGGCCATAGGACGGTCTTGTATCTTATGCATACCCAATATAGCCGACTGTGGAATATTAATAATAGGCGTAGACATAAGTGAACCAAATACACCACCATTGGTAATAGTGAAGGTACCACCAGTCATTTCTTCCATTGTCAGTTTATTCTCACGTGCCTTTTTAGCCAACTCTCCTACTTTGGCTTCAATCTCAGCCATACTCATGCTCTCAGCATTTCGTATTACAGGCACTACTAGGCCCTTAGGTGCAGACACGGCTATTGAAATATCGCAATACTGATGATAGATGATCTCATCTCCTTTGATATATGCATTTACAGATGGCCATTCCATACATGCATAACAAACGGCCTTTGTGAAGAAGGACATAAAGCCTAGATTCACCCCATGCTGTTCTTTGAAAGTATCTTTATACTGCTTGCGTATCTCCATGATACGAGTCATATTTACTTCGTTGAAGGTAGTAAGCATGGCAGTTGTATTCTTAGCTTCAACCAATCTGCGAGAAACAGTCTTGCGCAAGTTGCTCATCTTCTCATGCTTCTCATCACGACTATTGGCATCTGCACCAACTTTACGACCAGAATGTGAAAGCATTTCCAACACATCATGTTTCAGTATTTTACCTAGAGCTCCAGTGCCTTTTACTTCAGCAGGCTTCACTTGTTTTTCGGCCATTATAGCATGTGCAACAGGGGTAGCTTTTACATCAGCAGGTTTTGATGCAGTGGTAGAAAAAGTAGTAGGTGTACTTGCAGGAGTTGGCTCTTTTGCAACAGGTTTTGATTCCTGCTTAGGAGCAGTTACTACCTCGGCAGGTTTTGCGGCAGTCTCGTCTATCTTACAAGCTATGTCACCTATATTAAGCGTATTATCTTCTTTTGCTACTATATGCAATATACCTGCTTTCTCAGCATTCAATTCGAAAGTAGCTTTCTCAGATTCCAGTTCACAGAGTACTTCATCGCGCTCTACCCAATCACCTTCTTTCTTAACCCACTTTACTAAGGTCACTTCGGTTATAGACTCTCCTATGGTAGGAACTTTAATATCTATCATGAAACAAATGAGATTTTATTATAGAGTTGTACGGACAGCGAAATTAGCACAGACCAAGCGATAAATCAAAAAAGGAAGGGTATAAGCAATAATTATGCTTTATCCTCAGACATATCTAAATTTTTACGACTAAAATGGAATGGCAGCAGATATGTAGCATCTTCAACTATTATGACATGTCCAGCAGGGCTGCACATATAGACAGCAATTGGTGATGCTTGATGTAGTTGTACTTCCAATATACTCTGACGACAAATGCCACATGGCGATAAGGGTGTTGCATGATCTCCATTACTGGTATATGACACAGCAATAGCAGTTACTTTTTCAGGTGCTGCCATATCCAGGGTACCTAATAATGCACGCTCTGCACAAATACCTGCTGGAAATGAAGCATTCTCATGATTGGCGCCGGTAAATATTTTACCATTATCCAATAAGAGTGCAGCACCTACCCTGAAATGAGAGTAGGGCGCATACGACATATAAGTTGCTTCCTGTGCAGCGGCAATCAATGTTTGTATTTGTATAGGTAGCTCTGTTACCTTTGTTGTAGTATACGAAAAATGGAACTTTTGCATGTGTGTAAATTTGATAATACTCGTTATCTGGTGAGCCATATACCCATTCTGCAAACCAGTATGCCTATCACTACACTAGAGATAGTATAGATAAGACCGATAGTGGATTGCTGTTCGCGAATGAGTTTTACATTCTCTAATGCAAATGCAGAAAAAGTTGTAAAGCCACCACAAAAACCTGTGGCCAGCAATAACCATCCCTGAGACTCCAACCATTGGTTACGTTGTCCCAAGCCAAATAATAAACCAATAATGAAACATCCAACGATGTTAATGATGAAAGTAGCAAATGGGAATGGGTGATCAACAGACTTATTGATCAGGTAGCTAACACCATATCGTGATACACTACCGGCAAACCCACCAATACCTACCATTAAAAAAGCGCGTAACATACTTTAAAGTTACGCGCTGATTTGAGAAATTCTATATTAAAAAATTTATTCTACCCAATCGCACACAAAAACATTGGTATCATGACCACCACCATTATTACGATTAGAGCTGAAAATGAATTTTTTGCCATCAGGTGAAAACATTGGGAAAGCATCAAAACTATTATCATGAGATATCTTTTCAAGTCCTGTACCATCTATGTTAATGATATACAGATTGAATGGGAAACCTCTTTCATATTCATAATCCGATGCGAATACAATGTGTTTACCATCAGGGGTAAAACCGGGTGCCCAGTTGGCCTTACCCAATTTTGTCACCTGATGTACATCAGAGCCATCAGCATTGGCTACATATACTTCCATATGGGTAGGCATTACCATACCTTGAGCCAACAGATCTTTATATTCTTTTATTTCCTCAGCAGTTTGAGGGCGAGACGCACGCCATACTATCTTTTTACCATCGGGTGAAAAACATGGGCCACCATCATATCCTAATGTATTAGATATCTGTTTTACATTAGTACCGTCGATGTTCATAGTATAAATATCTAAGTCACCATTACGCATAGATGTAAATACGATCTTATCTCCTTTAGGAGATACAGTACCCTCTGCATCGTAACCGGGAGTATTAGTCAGTTGCTTAGTGATCTTACCATTCAGATCAGCTACATAAATATCGTAACTATCGTAGATAGGCCATACGTATTTTTTGATCACACTACGATCTGGTACAGGAGGGCAAGAATCGGCAGCCTTATGAGTAGATGCATACAAAAAGTGCTTTTTGTCGGGCATCAGGTAAGCACATGTTGTACGACCCTTACCTGTGCTAACTAATTTGTAATCAAAATTTTCTCCCGCCTTAGCAGGTATCTTACCATAAAATATCTGGTCGCAGTTCAGACCCTCTTTAGGATTGGTGCGCTGAAAAGTAATATGCTCATTATCAAAGCCAAAATACGCTTCTGCATTATCGCCACCTGTTGTGAGCTGACGCATATTCTTAAAATGCTTCTCATCAGGATAAGCTAGATCTTTTGGTGCTTGTGCTTTTACCACAGCGGAGAATAAGAGCGCTGAAGCGAGTAGTATAAAACGAGTAGATTTCATATTGCGACTTATAAATATTAGACCTGCGAAGTTAACCTGACTGATTGTACAAGCCATATAGAATTGTCATAGAATTGTCAAGCCACGTAATGATTCTTATCATATAAAATTTAACCAAATAAAATGGGGTACATAAACATGTACCCCATTCCCAAAATGCAATTAATAAAGCTCTATTCAGATTTAGTCACTTTTACAATCTTTTTATTGATACCATCAGTGTATTGTATCAGGTACAGTCCGGCAGGTAACTGCTTCATATCTATGTTCACTTTTTCTGTTTCAGATACTACCAAATTGATGATCCTACCAGCGATATCAGTAAGCATGATAGTAGCATGATCATTATATAGTTTACCCGAAATGCTAACAGTAATAACATCTTTTACCGGATTAGGATAAACCGATAAGGAGATCTCATTTCCGGCAGAAACATTTACAAACCCTGCAGTAGCAAGAGTAGTGAAAGGTATAGTAGTCCAAGATGAGAAATTACTGCTACCGCAATTGGTACGGACATGTAAATAATAGGTAGTAGCAGGCGTAAGACCTGTAGGATTATATGTAGTGCCTGTAGTAGCAGTACCGGAGCCAGTAGGAGCTGATGCTGAATTATCTACTACATATTCATAGCCTGTTGCTCCTACAACAGCAGTCCAACTAAGATTGGCTGAAGTAGATGTTATACCGGAAGCAGTAAGACCAGTAGGCGCATTACAACCCGCAGCACTAGTATTAAATGGTATAGTGACCCAAGTAGAGAAATTACCACCACCACAATTAATACGCACATGCAAATAATATGTAGTAGCAGGCGTAAGACCGGTAGGATTGTATGTAGTACCGGTAGTAGCAGTACCGGAACCGCTAGGCGCTGCTGCGGAATTATCGACTACATATTCATAGCCTGTTGCGCTGGCAACTGTATTCCAACTAAGGTTGGCCGAGGTAGATGTAACACCCGATGCAGTAAGACCAGTAGGAGGGGCACAAACAGCTGCAAGAGTAGTAAATGGAATTGTAACCCATGCAGAGAAACTACCGCTACCACAATTAGTGCGAACATGTAAATAATAGGTAGTAGCTGGCGTGAGGCCTGTTGGATTGTATGTAGTACCAATAGTAGCAGTACCGGAACCAGTAGGCGCTGATGCTGAATTATCTACTACATATTCATAGCCTACTGCACCTGTAGCTGTATTCCAACTCAGATTTGCAGAAGTAGAAGTAATGCCAGATGCTGTAAGACCAGTGGGTGCAGGGCAGGTAACAACAGAACCTGTAGCAATAACTGCTGTATAGTCATGTACTTCTCCAAAGATAGAAGCTAAAACAGTAGGACAAGCCAATAATGCAGGATATACTTCACTACCAGAAACAACTGCTCTCATTCTATGGCTACCCACCGTAGCACCTGTAGGAATACTGATACTTATGTTAGTTAGAGATGTAGTTATTGCCCCACCACCAACACTTTCTGTAGTACTAAATGTACCATCATCATTAAAGTCTATCCATATTTGAATATTATCTGGATTGAGAATACTTGCTGTATTTGTTGATACTGTATAATTAGTACCCTGATTAAGTGTAACTGTCATAGTAAGATGGCTATCTTCATAATTACCACTACTGCAACCGCTATTTAAATCACTTATAGATGTACTGCTTTCCCCTACTAAAGTGAATGTATTGATCTCATCACCAAAAGAACAACCATACAGTGGGAAATACCCAGGTGTGCAATAGGACGTTGCAAATGATTTATTGAATAAACTCATTATTAAAATAAAGCATAGCACAAGCTTAATGGATGCACTATTAATCTGATGTTTGGGAAGTAATTTTTGGTTCATAATTTAAAAAATTAAGAGGTGAAAATAAAATGCATATGTGAGTAGTATAAATATAGTATTTTTTTATGATAAAAGCACTCCAGCAAATATTTCACAAAAAAAAGGGTTGTGATGTCACAACCCTTTGAATATCAATCATTACTATTTAAAGTATATGGTTCTGAATATCCTTTAAAGCGAACGTAGTTTTAAGCCTAACACCCTTATCTGTCTTTTGAAGAGAGCAACATTCATTTATGGGGTCATGTTCAAAGAATAATACCCAGTTACCTGCAACTGCTTCTGCCAGCAATCGCTTCTTTTCATTCATAGTCTCCAAGGGGCGCATATCATAAGCCATGACCCAAGGCATAGGTAGATGGTGAATACTTGGCAAGAGATCGGCACAATACAATATCTGGGTACCATTATTATTGATCTGAGGCAGCATCATACTATCAGTATGTCCATTCACATAACGGATGCGAATGTTAGGAGCCCACTCTTCGCCATCTGTTGTTTCTACAAAACGTAGTTTGCCGCTTTCTTCTATTGGTAGAATATTTTCTTTCAGGAAAGAGGCTTTTTCGCGGTCATTTGGATGCAAAGCAGCATTCCAATGTTTGGCAGAGCTCCAATAAGTAGCATTCTTAAAAGCAGGAACTAACTTATCATTCTCTCTTTTGATAGAACCACCGCAATGATCAAAATGCAGATGTGTTAGAAATACATCAGTAATATCATCGGGGGTATAGCCATAGTTGAACAATGATTTCTCCAAAGTATCATTACCATGTAAGTAATAATGCCCAAAGAATTTTTCATCTTGCTTATTACCCATACCATTATCTATCAATATCTTTCTATTACCATCTACTATCAGCAAGCAACGAAGAGCCCAAGAACACATGTTATTATCATCAGCCGGATTAGCTTTATTCCATAGGCTTTTAGGTACTACCCCAAACATAGCACCACCGTCCAATTTGAAATGTCCTGTATTAATTGTATATAACTTCATACTCACTTTATTGTGGCGATATCCGCCTGTTCATGTTTTGATTTTACTATTGCAAGGTACAAAATGATAGCACCAACTGCAAAGAAGCCCACAAGGGCAATAATGGAATTTCGCATAGAACCCGAAAGCTCTTCTATCATACCAAAAGAGAACATACCAATAACAATTGCTATCTTTTCTGTCACATCATAAAAACTAAAGAATGATGCAGTATCATGGGTAGGTGGCATCAGTTTTGAATAGGTAGATCTGCTTAAAGATTGTATGCCACCCATTACCAAGCCTACTACAGCTGCTACTATATAAAACTGCAGAGCAGTTTGTATGTAATAAGCTGCCACACAGACTCCCATCCATACAAACACAACACCTAATAACACTTGCAGGTTCCCAAAATGCTCTGATAATTTCGCCATTATATAGGCTCCGGCAATAGCTACAAGCTGTATAATAAGTATCACAGCTATCAGACTACCTGTATCCAGCTTCAATTCTTTACTACCAAATAGCGTAGCTGCCAGCATAACAGTTTGCACACCCATACTATAAAAAAAGAAACCTCCTAAATACCTGCGTAATACCGGCATATGTTTTAGCTGAAACCATACCTTCTGAAGCTCTATAAAACCGCTCTTTATAATACTACTTTTTCTATCCGTACTTACAGGTCTTCCCTTAGGCAAATGTCTAAATGTGATCTGTGAAAAAGATGCCCACCAAACACCTACCAGCAGAAATGATAAACGAGCAGGGAATGTAGAATCACTAATACCAAACCATTCCGGTTTCAATACAAATAAAAAGCAAACCAGTTGCAACAATACACTCCCTACATAGCCGTAAGAAAATCCTTGGGCACTTACCCTATCACGATCTGCCTCTACTGCTATCTCTGGCAAGAAAGCATTGTAAAATACCAAGCTACCACAATAGCCTATAGCGGCAAGCACAAAACATATGATACCCCATTCCAGTGTATTACTTTTGAAAAAGTACAATCCACAACAAGCAAATGAACCCAGATAACAAAAGAGTTTCATAAAGGATTTCTTGTTACCCTTGTAATCTGCTATAGATGAAAGTATAGGAGAAAGTAATGCAATGACCAGATAGGCAAAAGCCAATGCGTAATCGAACAGTACACTATTGGTATAGCTGCGACCAAAGAATGTTACTTTATCATTGATGATCTTGTCCCCATCCTTTACAGAGGTAATAGCTGCATAATATGCCGGAAAAATTGTAGATGTAATAACTAGGTTATAGGCAGAATTAGCCCAATCATACATAGCCCATGAACGATGCAATTTCTTTTCAGCCTTTTTATTAATAGTAGCTTCGGTTGGCTCCATATCAACTAAAGTATAATTTTTCGGCCGATAAATAATATATCCTATAAAAAACAAAGGCGATGCTATGCACCGCCTTATTAAAAATTACTTAGAGATCATATTATGCTATCAGGTAATTACATAGCTTATATAATATTCTGGCACCAACTATACCATCTATACCATCACCACTATGTTCGCCACATGAAACCTCATTCAGATCAAATCCAATCAATTCTTTGCCACTGGCTCGCAGTTGTTTGAACAGATAGAATATTTGTTCTACCTCAAATCCCCCCGGTACAGGTGTACCTGTATTAGGGCATAACTTAGGATCCAGGCCATCTATATCAAAACTGATATATACCTTCTGAGGCAGCTCGCTAATTATGTCATCACATATTTTCTTCCAGTTTGCACCTTCGTATTGTTGTGCTTTGATCTCTTTATCAAAGAAGGTAGCAATACGATCAGGGTTTTGTTGAATAAGCATTAGCTCATCATCACAATAGTCACGAATACCTACTTGTACCAGCTTACTTATTTGAGGTACTTGCTTCAGTACATTGTACATAATAGAAGCATGTGAGTACGTAAAGCCTTCGTATGACTCACGCAGATCTGCATGAGCATCTATTTGCAAAATACCAAAGTCGTTATGCACCTCTGATAAAGCCTTGATGAAACCCAATGGTGTGCTATGATCGCCACCAATAAGCCCTACTTTTTTTCCTTTGCGTAACATGTTCAATGTCATCTCATGTACCCAATTATACAACATGGTACCACCTTCATTAACTTCTTTCAGTTTTTCTGAAAGTTGGTCATTATCTGCGACATCGCCTCCATCTACCAGATGTGATATGATCAGCTCTGCACATTGACGCAGATAGTCGCTTTTTTTACGAATATTCCTATCTATAGGCAACATGTAAAAACCCTTTTTCCAACCATCAGTCACATCCGGATCAAAAAGATCTACCTGCATAGATGCATCGAAAATATTTTCCGGTCCACGGGCAGTACCCGGGCGGTAGGAAACAGTTACCTCCCATGGAACAGGTAACAGCACTAATTGAGACTCTTCTTCATTGAAAGGTAGCCCAAATATGTTATTTGATTTTAATCCAACCGAATTAGGGTCAAATTTTGATAGGTCAGCCGACATAGATTGTATTTATCGGCGCAAAAGTAAAACTTAAATCAAATAAAGCTCTTTTCATATTACCTTTGTACTGTAAAGAATAGAAATAAGGTAGATATTTGTCTTTAAAGCAATTATCACAATAATACAGAGATGAAAAAAACTCATATAGCCATATTAGTACTCGTAGCCGCTGCAGTTTGTATAATTATAAGCATGTTTGGCGATTTTAGCACCTATGAGACCTTTGCTTCTGCTTCTAAGCAACCAGGCAAGCCTTACCATATAATAGGTTTTCTGCAAAAGGATAAGAACATGACCTATGATCCTTTGGTAGATCCTAACCATTTTACTTTTTTTGTAAAAGATAAGGCAGGTAATGTACAGAAAGTGATATTTAACGGTGCGAAACCTACTGATATAGAAAAATCTGAACAGATAGTAATGAAAGGATATATACAAGGAGATGCATTCCATTGTTCTGCAATACAAATGAAATGCCCATCTAAGTATAAAAAAGATCAGGTGGCAATAGGTACTACCGGATAATGTAGTAGAGAAAGTATAGTATTTGAATGACTCTTATGTTTGTAACAGTCAGATTATAACCAACATAACGTATAAATGGATACTCAATTCATAGGAGAGCATTTAAGACCCGGGCACCTGGGTCATTTTTTTGTTATCACTTCTTTTGTAGCAGCACTTTTCAGTGCATTTAGTTACCTGAGTGCAACAAATACTGAAAACAAGATCCATTCAAATAGTCGTTCATGGCTAGCTTTGGGGCGCAATGGCTTCATTATACACGCAGCTAGTGTATTTGGAATATTTGCTACCCTCTTCTATATCATATCCAATCACCTTTTTGAATATCATTATGCATGGGAACATTCTTCGCGTGCATTACCTACTAAATATCTACTATCCTGTTTTTGGGAAGGGCAGCAAGGTAGTTTTCTATTATGGACATTCTGGCATTGTGTACTGGGGCTTATAGTAATGTTCACATCTAAGAAACTGGAAAGTAGAGTAATGACCATCATTGCTTTTGTTCAGATCTTTCTGGCTAGTATGTTATTAGGGTTCTATTTGGCACCAGAGATACAAATAGGCTCTACTCCATTCCAGCTATTGCGCCACCATATGCAGGGTGCACCCATATTTGCACAAGCTAATTATCTGAACTTCATCAAAGATGGTAATGGCCTGAATGTATTACTACAAAACTATTGGATGGTGATACATCCTCCTGTATTGTTCTTGGGTTTTGCATCTACACTTATCCCATTTGCTTATGCACTTGCAGCATTATGGAAAGGTGATTATCTACTATGGATAAAGCCTACTATCAACTGGTCATTATTCTCAGGTGCAGTATTGGGTACCGGCATTATGATGGGTGGTGCCTGGGCATATGAATCTCTTACATTTGGAGGTTACTGGGCATGGGATCCTGTAGAAAATGCTTCCTTAGTTCCGTGGTTGGTATTAATAGGGGGCTTGCATACACTAATAGTATATAAAGCTACCGGGCGTTCATTTATTACTACCTGTATTTTATTGATACTTACCCATCTGCTTATATGGTATTCTACTTTCCTTACACGCACAGGTATTTTGGGCGATACTTCAGTACATGCCTTTACTGGCGAGGGGAAATCACTCTATTGGCATCTGCTTATAGTTATTGGGGTATTGATAGTAGTGAGCATTGGAATACTTGCAAGGAAATGGAAAAAATTACCTCGTGTAAAAACTGAAGAGGATATTAGCTCTCGTGAGTTCTGGATGTTCATAGGTTCTATCATCTTGTTATTATCTGCCGGGCAGATCATCTTTGCTACTTCTCTGCCTGTATGGGCACCATTATACAAGTGGGTAACACACAAAGACATTGCCCCACCTGTAGATACTGTAGCCCGCTATAATAATATACAGGTATGGGTAGCTATCATTCTTGCTATATTATCAGCATCTACCTTATACATGCGCTTCAAGAAGAGCGAATGGAAAATGATACTTAGTAAAATTGGTGTAGCTGCTTTTATTGCATTAGTAGCATCATTAGTCATAGGTTATGCCCAGAAGATCAATATATGGCAATACTCACTATTATTATTTGCTGCCTGTTTTGCCATAGTAGCAAATATATACTACGCTATAGCAGTAAAGAAAGTAGTATTGAAAAAAATGGGCGCATCTATTGCGCACTTAGGTTTTGCTATGATGTTATTAGGTATCCTGATCTCTTCATTTAAAAAAGAGGTGATCTCTTTTAACACCTTGGGTGTAACCATAGATTATGGTAAAAAGACTATGGAAGAGAATGCTAAGGAAAGTAGGGAGAACACATTATTATTCCTGAATACACCTGTAGTGATGGGTGATTATAATGTGACCTACAGAGGTGACTCTATTTCCGCTACAGATCCACGCACTTTCTTCAAGGTACAATATGAGCGACGCGATTCTGCCACTAAAGAAATGAAAGAATCATTTGTATTATATCCCGATGCTTTTATTAATCCTAAAGGGCAACAAGGCCTGATAGCCAATCCCGCTTCTAAACATTATTGGAATAAAGACATATTCACTTACGTAACTCAAGTACTGAACCCGAGTAAGAAAACTGATACATCTACATACAGACCTTACACCATCAGAAAGGGGGACAGTGTATTCTTTAACAATGGTTATCTCGTATTCAGAGATTTCGAAACAAAGATCAATGATCCGCGTTATGAAGCTGTAAGTGGTGATGTAGCTGTTGCTGTTCAATTAGATGTATTTGATGGCAAAGGACTGCTGCGCACTCTAAAGCCTATCTATTTCATCCGTAATCAATACGAGAACTATATAGATGATACGTTGAAGGATATGGGTCTGTATGCACGCTTTGTAAAGGTGATACCTGATAAAAATGCAGTAGAGATCAGCATTAAACAAACCAATCCTAAAGACGACTATATAGTACTGAAGGCTATGGTATTCCCTTTTATCAATATACTATGGCTTGGTACTATTGTTATGGTGCTGGGCTTCTTTATAAGTATATGGAATAGAATGACCAAAAAGGATAAGAATGAAGAACCTGCGAAGGTGTAAAATTTACTATAAAAACTAATGAATAAGGGCTGTATACTTAAGGTATCAGCCCATTTTTAAATAAATAAAGATCTTTTAATAGGTGAATTTTAACATCATCTGTCATTCCATTTCAACTAGCATCCAACCCAATATTTATACTTTCCTTATTGCAACAATATTCTTTTGCACCGCATAGCATAATAAAATTGGCTTGCCACAAGTGAATTGAGAGTATTGGGCATAAATGATAGTTTTGTATTTATAAAAAATACGTTTTGCAAAAAAAAACAAAAAAGCCTTTAGCAAATGCTAAAGGCTTTTTCTTATAAAAAGTTGTTCAATTATCTGTTCCAATGGGATGGTTGACCTGAATCCAGACCAAACTCATCTGTAAGATGTGTCATAGTATCAGTAACTCTGTAGTTAAGTACTATAGAACCAAAATCGTTGTAAGGCAAATTTTGGGAAATAACACCACTACCTACAATTGTCTTGCCATCCACAGTTTGTTCAGGAATAAAGAAGCTGTCCTTCTTTACGTAAGCGCTTACTAAACCTTTTACTGAGTTACGGAAATTAACAATAAGAATATCTGTAATATTTGCACCATTCTTGATTGCTATGGTATAATTAGCAGTTGTAGATAAGGTACCTGTTTCAAGTACGTGCCATACATAAGCAGTATCCGGAGGACCTGTAAATCTTGTCCTTGATACTTTCTCACATTGAGGACCTTCGTAACCAGCCTGACATAAGCAAGCGCCTTGGCTACATACACCGCCATTTGAACATACTATAGCCTGACACTTGTCGTTATTACACGAAGTGTATGTTACAGCAGAAAATGCACTTACAACAGCAACTGCAGATAAAATGATTGTTTTTAAACGGGATTTCATTAGCACGATATATTTTACAGAGCTTAAAGATAAAAGAAACAATTTTAAAAACCAACTGAACGTTAAATTTATGTAACAGAACAGCTTAAATACTCATATTATATTAGAATTGCACTTATGTAGACAGTTACTCACTACATTAAGTTGGGAGCTGTCATATATATTTATTTTTCAACGTCAGCTTTATAAGCACGTATACCTTTATATATAGCCATAGCTACTTCAGTTTGTCCTCTTTCTGAGTTCAAGTAGGTTTCCTCCTCAGGGTTATTAATAAAACCTATTTCAACTAGTACACCCGGCATTACACTTCCTGCCAATACTTCCAGACCTTTTTGCTTCACTCCCAAATCGTGTCTGCCTTGTCTTGTAAATTGTTGTTGTATACGGGTTCCTAACGAAACACTACGAGTAAGGAATGCTTGAGAGTATTGTGCCACTATAATAGCTGTCTGAGGATCATTTTCATTAAGTATTCCAGGTTCATCAGCTACATTTTCGCCATATTCTCCTATTGCCTCTTCTTTCTGAGAATTACGGTGAAGACCCAAAACATAGGTTTCTACCCCTTGCATATGGGTTTCATGATGCCTTACCGTGTTATAGACCTTCTGTTTTACTTTTTTATGCCCTTTTTTAACTGTTTTATACCCTTTAAATGTTTTTGTATATGTATATGCTGTAGAGTTAACATGCACAGAAATAAAGAGATCTGCATTTGACTTATTAGCAATTTCATGGCGCTCTACCAATGAAGGATATTCATCAGAAGTACGTGTATAAATAACTTTTACGTCCTCCATACTGTCGCGGATGATCTGCCCTAAACGCAAAGCCACAGCCAATGTAAGGTTCTTTTCTTCAGATATTTGTCCTCTAGCACCTATATCATGTCCTCCATGACCGGCATCCACTACTATCTTAGATATCCTCTTCCCTCCGGCAAATAAAAGATAGGGTGTAAAACTTATAACAAATAATAAAAACAAGCGTTTAATACACATAATTCGTGTTTAACATTTAGGATAAATATACAAATTCATAAACGTACTAGGCAAATAACTATTTTTGCGCTTGTTAATGAACAATTGCCGTAAAATTATCTCAAAAATCTCTTGGTTTCACTGCCTTACATATATAATGGCAGTGATTTTTATATTCATCATAACTGACCATGCCAATGGCCAGAACTTAAATTCACGTCCTGCAACTGACAGTATCAGTCTATCTAAAGACAGTTTAACAAGAGATACCATTACTATAGATACAAGCAAACTCAGTAAAAGAAGGAAATTAGAGGATTCATTAGGTATCAAAATATCTAAAGATGCCTTACCATCAGTGGTAAATGCAGTAGCAAGCGATTCAGCAGTACTGAACATGAAAACAAATCTGTTTTATTTGTATGGATCTGCTAAGGTTACCTATGAAAACCTTGAATTGAATGCAGGCGAGATCACTTACGAACAGTCTTCAAATCTTATTACAGCAAAACCACTTTTTGACAGTTCAGGTACTGCCAAAGAAAAACCAACATTCAAACAAGGCAAGGAAACGTTCACTTACGATTCCATGCAATATAATTTTAAAAGTAAACGTGCCATAGTAAGGAATGCACATACTCAATATGGAGAAGGTTTTGTATTCAGTGATCAGGTAAAAAGGAATCCGGACCAATCAATATTTGGATTAAGCAATCTTTACACCACATGTTCGTTAGATACACCACACTTTGGTATAAGAGCCAGAAGAATTAAAGTGATACCCAACCGTATCATCGCATCGGGCTCTGCAGATCTGGAAATAGAAGGCGTCCCTACTCCATTCTATTTACCATTTGGTTTATTTCCAATTACAGAGTCTCAACGATCCGGATTTAGAATACCAGCATATACTCTTGAAGAAAGCAGGGGGCTAGGACTTACTAATGGAGGATACTATTTTTATTTAAATGACCATGTAGATCTATTATTACTCAGCACCCTCTACTCAAAAGGAAGCTGGAGTGTAAATGGTACTAGTAACTATAAAAGTATATACCAATATAATGGTGCTCTTAGCTTTAGCTATGCATATACAAAAACAGGCGAAACATATGAGCCAGGTTCATCCATCACCAAAGACTTTATACTTAACTGGCGACATCAAACAGACCCAAAAGCTATGCCAGGTAGCAATTTCAACGCATCAGTACAATTGGGTACTTCTTCCTATTATTCTAATACCAGCTATAACGTAAACCAGATATTACAGAACCAATACTCATCTAATATCAGCTATACAAAAAACTGGGTAGGTACACCATATACTTTAACGATAGCCGCGTTACATAGTCAAAATACACAAAGCCATCAGATCAATGTGACCTTACCATCTATGAGTTTTTATGTAAATAACTTTAGCCCATTACGCAGAAAAAATGGAGTAGGTACTCCTAAGTGGTATGAGAAAATTACCATGGGTTATAATTTCAGTGCACAAAATCAAACCTCCTTTTACGATAGTACATTCAGCTTTGGCAAATTGGGTTTAAAAGATTTTAAGAATGGCATGAAACATTCTATTCCTATCAGTGCCAGTTATAATGTATTCCGATTCATCAATCTAAGTTTCTCTACTAACTATACTGAATATTGGCTTACAGAAAGACATTATAAGTTCTATAATGACACTCAGAGTAAATTAGATACCACACAGCAGAATGGTTTTTATGCAGCCAGAGATTTCAATTCCAATGTAAGTATCAGTACACGCATATATGGTATGCGTATGTTCAAAAAAGGAAAACTGGCCGGCATACGTCATGTAATGACACCAACGGTGGGAATGACCTATACACCAGACTTTGCAGCAACTCCATTCAACTACTATTACAGAACTAGACTTGATACTTCTCACAACTACAGCTATGTATCTCCTTACGAAAGCTCTGTAATTGGCCAACCAGGCTTAGGTCAGTATGGCAAGTTCAGTAGCAATATGAATTTTGGATTAGGTAATAATCTACAAATAAAAGTAAGGTCAAAGTCAACAGACACTGTAGGCTTAAAGAATATTACATTGATAGATGCCTTCAATATAAGTGGAGCATACAATCTTGCCGCCGACTCATTTAAGTTCAGCAATATCAGTATGAGTTTCCGTACAAATATCCTGAACAAACTGAACCTAAGTGGTGGTGCAACATTTGATCCATATGCATTTGATTATAATACCGGCCAACGCTTGAAAGAAACCGTATGGGATCAAGGCAACTTTAGTCTTGGTCGATTCAGAGGTGCCAATTTAGCGCTGGGTGCAGGTTTCCGTTCACAGAAAAAAAATACGGATGCAAATAATACTGCTGCAAAATCTGACGACTATTCTAGATTGATGCAAAACAATGGTTACAAAGATTATGTAGACTTTAATATTCCATGGGGTATTAGTTTTTCTTATTCTCTGAATCTGAGCAAACAATATTCTCCATATCAACATAACGATACATCGTTGGTTACTCAGAGTTTTATGTTCAATGGTGATTTCAATTTGACCCCACGTTGGAAAGTAGCATTCAATAGCGGATATGATTTCATTAATCATCAATTGACACTTACCTCTTTCGATATATACAGAGACTTACATTGTTGGGAAATGCGAATGGGTGTTATCCCCTTTGGCCCCAGAAAGAGCTATAATTTCTCTCTGAATGTAAAAGCTTCGGTATTACAAGACCTAAAATTGCTTCGCAGACGTGATTATAGAGATGCAACCAATTAATATTCGTAGCATACATCACAATAATCATTTATTTTATAATATGACATAGTGTTGATTACATTGCTACTTTGTACATTTACTCCTCATTTAATTATTTTTGCACAACAATTAGAACAATACAAAAACATTATATATGGCAATCGTTGATCTGGTAATGCCCAAAATGGGAGAAAGCATAATGGAGGCAACCATTCTGAAATGGCACAAGAAACCGGGAGATACTGTGAAGATGGATGAGACCTTACTGGAAATTGCTACTGATAAAGTAGATAGCGAGGTGCCTTCTACTGCTGCAGGAACAGTAGTGGAAATATTGTTCAAAGAAAATGATGTAGTACCTGTTGGCACTATCATAGTACGAATAGACCAAGGCGGTGCTGCACAAGCTACAACTCCTACTGTTGCTGCTGCGCCTACAGTAGCAGAAACAGCACAACCAGTACAAAGAGAAGCTGCACCTACATATACAGCTGCACCTACGGTAAGCCAGGATGGAGGAAGTCGATTTTACTCTCCACTTGTACTAAATATTGCAGGTAAGGAAGGTATAGGAATGGCTGAATTAGAAAACATACCAGGTACTGGCAACGAAGGTCGTGTAACTAAAAAAGACATTCTGAATTATGTAGCCAATCGTGCTGCTGCTTCTCCAGTAGTAGCTGCTCCGGCACCACAACCTATTGCTCAAGCTCCTGCTGCACAAGTAAACCCTGTACCCCAACCGGTTGCTCCTGTAACACAAGCTCCAATAACTTACAATGGCAATGTAGAAATAGTAGAAATGGATCGTATGCGCAAGCTCATTGCCGACCATATGGTGCGTAGTAAAGCTACTTCTCCACACGTTACCAGCTTTACAGAAGCTGATGTTACCAACATTGTAAAATGGAGAGAGAAAGTAAAAAGAGAATTCGAAAAACAATACTCTGAAAAAATCACTTTCACACCTATTTTCATTGAAGCTATAGTGAATTGCATTCGCCGATTCCCAATGATCAATAGTAGTGTGGATGGTAATAATATTGTTATCAAAAAAGATATCAATATAGGTATGGCTACTGCATTACCAAGTGGCAATCTGATAGTACCTGTGATAAAAAATGCAGATACTAAAAACCTCTTAGGATTAACTAAGGATGTCAACAATTTAGCTGCAAGTGCACGTGGCAATAAACTAAAAGCAGATGATACGCAAGGTGGTACATTCACTATGACGAACGTTGGTACTTTTGGCAGTTTGATGGGAACGCCTATTATTAATCAACCTCAGGTAGCCATATTGGCTGTGGGTAGTATTAAAAAGCGTGCAGTAGTAATGGAAACAGATATGGGCGATGTGATAGCTATTCGCCATATGATGTACTTATCTCTCAGTTACGATCACCGTATAATAGATGGTTCATTAGGTGCAAAATTCCTTACAGCAATAGCTAATGAATTAGAAGCATTCGATCCACAAAGGTCAATATAATTGATACTCGATATTTATAGAAAAAGCTTGCTGCAAAACAGCAAGCTTTTTCTATTTCAGAAACTGTTCTTTCTTATGACCTAACATACTTAGATATATATAACCACAAGTACCTGATACTATTGAGGCTGATATGATTGCTATCTTAGCTACTATCTGAATGTCCTCGGTATTAAATGCTAATGTGGCAATAAAAATAGACATAGTAAATCCAATACCTGCTAACATAGCAGTACCCAATAATTGCTTCCATTCGATACTATGAGGTAAGGATGCTATACCCCATTTTACAGCTATATAGCAAAAGAGGAAAATACCTACCGGTTTACCAATAAATAGCCCCATCAGAATACCATAATGTACCGGAGAACTTAATACCTTTGAAAAATCAGTTGGTAATACGATCGCAGTATTAGCAAGAGCAAATAACGGCAGAATGAGAAAATTGACCGGTATATGCAGTCTATGTTCCATTTTTTGTACCTGATGTAACGGGATGGAAAAGGCTACAAGTACTCCTGCTATAGTGGCATGTATACCCGATTGATAGATACAATACCATAGAATAAGACCTACAATAATAAAAGGTGTAAGATATTTGACCCTGAACTTATTCATAACCAATAAAGCCCCAAAAGCCAAACCGGCAAATAGTAGGTATACAAGGTTGATACTACGAGTATAAAAGATAGCAATGGCCATAATGCCTCCCAGATCATCAATAATAGCAAGTGCTACTAAAAAGATCCGTAATGATAAAGGAGCCTTCTTACTGCCCAATAAAGACAAAACACCTAATGAAAAAGCAATATCTGTTGCCATGGGTATACCCCAGCCAAGGTAATAGGGTGTATTTCCACACCATATCATATATATTATAGCCGGCAATAACATACCTCCAATAGCACCTAATATAGGAAGTAATGACTTTTTAAGGCTGGACAGTTCCCCAATTAATAACTCCCTCTTGATCTCCATACCTACAAGCAGGAAAAAAACAGCCATTAATAGGTCGTTTATAATATGCAAATAGCTATTCGGTAGGTATAAAATACCGAACGAAATATTAAATTTCTTATTCCAAAAATCAAGATAAGCTCTGCCTGCCCGTCCATTACTTATAAGTAAGGAAATTACACTACAAAATATCAACACGATACCCGTGGTACGGCTATCATGTATGAGTTCTTTTATAGGTGAAATTAACTTGCTACTTGTAAAATTCTTGTTAGCTGGGTTCTGAGCCATAATCCAAAGGTAGTTAATGTATCATCCGTTTAAAAACCCTGTACAAATAAGGGCTTTACTTTCCTGACAACCCAAGAAGCCATTCCCTACTGCATTGCAGCAAAGTGCATTTTAAAGGGCAAAAAGTTGAAAAAAAATCCTAAAAAAATTGGGAAGTTCTAAAAGAAAATACTACAAAAAAAGAGCGAATCAAGCCAATGGTCAATCTGTAATCAAAATTAAACAAACAAGTGCGTTTTGATTTTTTTTTTCAACAAATTGTTAGCAACTTCGTTCCCCTGCTGAAAGAAAATAACAGTAGGGAAAAGCAACGTGCAGTTTGTGTCTGAGGAGAAAGGATCCATAATAAACAATATTTTTTAAAGGGTGGTTTTGGGGAAGGGAAGGTGTCCGTTTTTTTATTCATTTCACGGACGGGTGAAGTAGTCGCCTAAAGCGATAGGATTAATGAAAAAAATGATTTAAATTGAGTGAAGTAAACAACATGGACAAAAACTTTTACAATACATCTTCCAGTAACGTGCTTAACGAATATGAAGCTGCATGGGAAAAGTGTTTGGGTATCATAAAAGATAATGTGAATTGGCGTACTTACCAAACTTGGTTCGAACCCATCAAAGCAGTGCAACTCAGTGGCAATGTTTTAACATTACAAGTACCCAGCCAATTTTTCTACGAGTGGCTTGAAGAGCATTTCGTTGAACTGCTTGGAAAGACTATTAAACGTGTATTGGGAAAAGAAGGTCGTTTAGAGTATCGCATCCTGATGGAGAGCAGTACATCACAACGCAATCCTGCATCTATCAATATGCCTGGTAGTACTTATACCAGAGCTTCAAAAGATAATAACTATGTGGACATGCCATTGAAATGGGATGATCCGCATAATATCAAAACACCTTATGCAATACCGGGCCTGAAGCGCATGCAGATAGACCCGCAGCTGAATGCCAATTATACTTTTGAGAATTATGTAGAAGGTGATTGTAACCGCGTAGCACGTTCTGCAGGCTTGCATGTAGCACAAAAACCGGGTGCCACTTCTTTTAATCCTTTAGTAGTTTTTGGTGGTGTAGGATGGGGTAAAACACACTTGGTACAAGCAATAGGTAATGAGGTAAGACGCCTGCACCCTAACAAAGCAGTACTATATGTAAGTGCCGAAAAATTCATCAATCAATTCATAGACCATTCCAAGAATAATGAGATAAATGACTTCATTCATTTTTATCAACTCATAGATGTGTTGATATTAGATGACATCCATTTATTCGTTCCTGCCACTAAAACACAGGATGTATTCTTTGCCATATTCAATCACTTACACCAAAGTGGAAAACAAATCATTCTTACCAGCGATACCGCACCAAAAGATATGGAAGGTATGCAGGAAAGATTACTGAGTCGTTTCCGCTGGGGATTGAATGCAGATATTCAAGCGCCTGACTTCGAAACAAGACAAGCAATTCTGCAAGTGAAAATGAAGCATGAAGGTTTGGAAATACCTGAAGAGGTAGTGAAATATGTAGCATACAATGTGCAAAGTAATGTGCGCGAATTGGAAGGTGCATTGATAGCTTTGTTTGCACAAGCTACTCTCAACAAAAAAGAAATTGATCTGGATCTGGCTAAACGTGTCATGAAGAATTTCGTGAAGACCGCTGCCAAGGAAATGACCATAGAAAATATCCAAAAGATGGTATGCGAGTATTTCCATGTATCATATGACCGCTTACTGGCCAAGACTAGAAAACGCGAAGTGGTACAAGCTCGTCAGATCACTATGTATCTAGCCAAAAAATTCACCAAAAGCTCACTCAAGAATATTGGAGAACATTTTGGCGGCTTTGATCATACTACTGTTATCCACTCATGCCAGACTGTAGAAAATATGATGGATACTGATAATGAGTATCGATACTCATTATCAGTATCCATCATAT
>JBAWXE010000028.1:0-28051 GCA_037144255.1 Bacteroidota bacterium
ACAAAAATGATACAAGCCTATATAAATTGTATTATTCATTTTATAACTTGCATATAAATCATTAATAATTATAATTAAACCTCAAAAAAATGAGATCCACTAAATTACTCATGTTGGCATTCGTAATGTTTGGTGCCAGCTATAACGCTACTGCACAAACAGCAGAAGAAATTGTGAATAAACATTTAACTGCCATAGGTGGAGAAGCTAATTGGAAAAAAGTGAACTCTATTAAAATGGTGGGAGCTATCAATGCCAATGGAACTGAGATAACCATGACACAAACTGTGGTGAATGGTAAAGCAATGAGACAAGACATTACTCTAATGGGTATGTCAGGATATCAAATTGTAACTAATAAAGAAGGATGGAGCTATATGCCTTTCCAAGGACAAAAAACACCAGAAGCAATGACCGCCGATGATGTAAAAGAACAACAAGAAGAATTAGATATACAAGGTAAGCTTGTAGACTACAAAACAAAAGGCAGTAAAATTGCTTTCCTTGGAAAAGATCAAGTAGAAGGTACTGAGTGTTTTAAATTAAAACTGACCACTAAAGCCGGTAAGGAAGAAACTATGTATTTTGATGCAGGTAGTTATTACCTGATCAAAACCACACAAAAGGTAAAGGCTGATGGTAAAGAAATGGAAGTAGCCACATCTTTTAGCAATTATCAAAAACAACCTGAAGGCATTGTAATACCTATGTCTGTAAATGCACAAGGTGGTGAAGTAGTATTCAAATCAGTAGAGATCAACAAACCAGTTGACGACAAAATATTCAAACCGTCATCTAACTAGTCTTATTAGTAATAGTGAAGCCCTGACAGTATCACAGTATCGTCAGGGCTTTTTCATTTGTTTTTTATTTAACACACCCAATGTTTATGAAAAAGAACCTCACATTACTACTGGCACTTGCCGTGTCAATAATATCCAATGCGCAGACAAAGATCACTTCCTATACATTTGGTGCAATGGAAGCCCGCTGGCTGGGACCAGGTACAATGAGCGGACGTATAACTGCTATAGATGGTGTAAGTGCCGATAGCAAAACGTTGTATGTAGGAACAGCCGGCGGCGGAATATGGAAAAGTACCAACGCGGGAGCATCATTCAAACCCATATTCGAAAAATATTGTCAGAGTATAGGTGCCATAGCAATTGACCAGAAAAAACCGGCTACAGTATATGCTGCTACTGGTGAGAGTAATATGAGAAATTCTGTATCCATAGGTAATGGCATCTATAAATCAACAGATGAAGGTGATAACTGGACCAAGATAGGCCTGGATAGCACCGAGCATATCTCTAAGATAGTTATTGACCCTAAGAATTCTGACATCATATATGTTTCTGCACCCGGCCCATTGTGGGGCGATAGTAAACATAGGGGGCTGTATAAATCTACCAATGCTGGCGAATCTTGGGAAAAGATATTGTACGTAAATGAAAAAACAGGTTGTGCAGATGTATCAGTAGATCCACAGAACCCGAATATAATATATGCTACTACTTGGGAATTCCGCCGTTTCCCTTATGCATTTAATTCAGGTGGACAAGGAAGTGGTATATGGAAGAGTACTGATGCAGGTAAAACATGGAAACAACTGGAAAAAGGATTACCTGCGAAACCTTTTGGACGTGTAGCACTGGCAGTATCGCCAAGTGCACCTAAAAATTTATTGGCTATAGTAGAATCGAAAGAAACGGGATTATATTATTCTACCGATGGTGGTGATACATGGAAACCACAAAGTGCTACTATGAATGTTGTATCACGCCCATTCTATTTTAGCACATTATTATTCGACCCTAAAGATTCTAACAGAGTATATCGTCCGGGCTTTGGCTTTTCTTATTCCAACGATGGTGGACATTCATTTGCTGATGCGTCTTATGATGGTGGATGGGTACATAGCGATATGCACGCATTATGGATCAACCCTAATTATACCAACCAAATGTACTTAGGTACAGATGGTGGTGTGTATTATAGTTTGGATAGAGGTGCTACATGGATGTTCGTACAAAACTTACCAGTAGGACAATTCTACCATGTAGCTGTAGATAATGCAAAACCGTACCGCATGTATGGTGGCTTGCAGGATAATGGTAGCTGGTATGCGCCTTCATCCGCACCTGGCGGTATCAGTAATGCCAGCTGGATAGGCATTAATGGTGGAGATGGATTCTGGGCGGTACCTGATCTTACAGACCCTAACATAGCTTATGCTGAGTCGCAAGGTGGTGAAATGAATCAGATCAATCTTACCACGTTGAAATCACTGAGCATTGCACCTAAAGAAGGTAAAGATGAAGAAAAACTACGCTGGAACTGGAATACGCCCATAGTAACAGGACAGGCTAATCATCATAATCTATATACTGCTGCTCAATATTTATACAAATCCACTAATCAAGGTAGAGATTGGGAAAGAATTTCTCCGGACCTGACTACCAATGATAAAAAGAAACAACAACAAGAAGAATCAGGAGGATTGAGCGAAGACAATACATCTGCAGAGAATCATTGTACCATTTTTACAGTAACAGAATCTCCACTAGATGAGAATATGATATGGGCAGGTACTGATGATGGCAACCTGCAACTGACCACTAATGGTGGTAAGAACTGGACCAACTTATCAAAAAATTATGTATCCGCAGGTATACCTGCACAAACATGGGTAAGCAGTATAGAACCATCACGTTTTGATAAGAACACGGTGTATGTGACTTTTGACAACCACATGTACGGAGATATGAAGACATATCTAGGCAAATCGACTGATGCAGGTAAAACCTGGAAACTGATAACCAGCGAGGAATTCACAGGCTTTGCGCATAAGGTGAAAGAAGATATTGTAAATAAACAATTATTGTTCTTAGGTACTGAAATGGGATTATTTGCAACAGAAGATGGAGGTGAAAGCTGGTTCCGCATGAAGAATCATATTCCTGATTACTGTCTTGTACGTGATATTCAAATACAGCCTGAAACCAATGACTTGGTATTGGCCACACATGGTAGAGGTATCATAGTAGTAAATGATATTACTCCTATGCGCAACCTTACAAAAGAGTTGGCACAAAATGATGTATATGTATTCCCTATGGCAGCTATGCCACTTTCTAATGGCAAATATGGTGGTGGTGGCGCCTCTTCTCCCGGCGGATGGGATGCGGGAAACCCTGATGAAATACAACCCATACAATACTATTTGAAAGATAGAGTGAGCAGTGGTGAAGTAAAAATGGAAATTTATGATGCTCAAGGTAAACTAGTACAAACACTACCGGCATCTAAAAGAAAAGGTGTAAATAAAGTATACTGGAATATGCGCTATACACCACCTAAAATAGCTAAAGGTGGCAGCAAAGTAGATTTTGCAGGCTTTACAGCACCGATGGTAGAACCTGGGTCTTACACAGCGAAACTAAAAATAAGCAATAAAGAGTATAACATACCACTGACAACAATACACGATAGTGCTAATACGAAATTCTCGATTGAAGATCGAGCTGTACAATACAAAGCTGCTATGGAATTATACCATATGCACGAAGACCTATATGCACTGGTAGAAAAAATAAATGATGAGCAAAAAATACTGAAAGAGCATATAGATTCTACCAAGAATCTGAAAACTAAAAAACTACTGACAGAATACAATGTTAAATTGGAAACTCTGCGCAGCACCTTATTAGCTACCAAACATAAGTCTATCTTTGCTGATGAGAAAAAGCTAAGAGAAGAAATATCAGCTGTATATAATTCTGTATGTTATCAGGAATGTAAACCATCCAATCTGCAATTGAACCGTATTAGTGTATTGAAAGAAGAAGAGAAAAAAGGTGCAGAAAATTACAAAGCGTTGAACACAGAGTATGCAGCTAAAGTAAAAGAAGCTATAGACAAGGATCAAGCTGTAAAAGATTATAAACCTTCTGTATCAAGGTCAGGAGGTAATTAAGAGGAACACATAAATAATGCAGGTGAATATTCAGGAATTATATAGACTGTATTTACTATACCCATCAGTTCAAACTGATACACGTAAACTACAAAAAGGAGATATATTCTTTGCTTTAAGCGGACCAAATTTTAATGGCAATACGTTTGCCCGGCAGGCTCTTGCTGCCGGTGCTGCGTATGCCATAATAGATAATAAAGAGTATGCTACCGATGATAGGTGCATCTTAGTAGATAATGTGTTGGACACATTGCAACAATTGGCATTATACCACAGGCAGCAGTTCAATATCCCATTTATTGGCATTACCGGCTCTAATGGTAAGACAACTACTAAAGAACTGATAACATCTGTATTACGCCAGCGCTTCATCACTTATGCTACAGATGGCAATCTGAATAATCATATAGGCGTACCCCTTACCCTATTGAAAATAAAGAAGGATGCACAGATAGCAGTGATAGAGATGGGTGCTAACCATCAGAAAGAAATAGAGAGTTATTGCAAAATAGCCCTACCTACACATGGTATCATTACCAATTGTGGCAAGGCACATATTGAGGGATTTGGCGGTGTAGAAGGCGTAAGAAAAGGGAAAGGAGAATTATTTGATTTTCTGAGGGCTCACAACGGTACTATATTCAGAAATACAGATCTGGATTATTTAGTGTCCATGTCTCAGGGCATACAAGAGCAGATAACATATGGTAGTACTCAAGCGCAGTATACAGGCACCGCACATATGAATGGTACATTTCTGCAAGTAAATATTCCTGCTGACAATACCATTATCCATTCTCACTTAGTAGGTAGCTATAACTTCCCTAATGTAATGGTAGCTGTAGCCGTGGGTACTCATTTTGGTATCTCTATGGTAGAGATCAAAAAAGCTATAGAAGCATACGAACCTGATAACAGTCGTTCTCAATGGATACAACGTGGTACCAATAAGATCATACTGGATGCTTACAATGCCAACCCAACTAGTATGCGAGCTGCTATAGATAATTTTGCTGCTGCAGAACTACCTAAGAAAATATTATGGATAGGCGGTATGAAAGAAATGGGAGCTGATGAATCAAAAGAACATCAGGAACTGGTGGCAATCATTAGTCAAAACAAATGGGAAGATGTGATATTGGTAGGTAAGGAATTCAAGGGACTAAATGGCGCTTATCGTTGGTTCGAGAATTCTGAATTAGCTAAGGAAGAAATCAAAAAGAATCCTCCTCTACATGCATCCATACTTATTAAAGGGTCTCGTGGCAGTAAAATGGAAGTGCTACTAGAAGCATTGGCTTCTTAATTATTGTCGCCCAATACCTGATCTATTTTATCAGACATCTCCTTCAGTTCACTTTGCATTACAGGATTGTGCAAAGGCTCTATAGCATTGTCTGAAGCATACATCAGCAGGCACATAGCCAGAAAATCCTGATCATCTCTGCCGGCATACTGAGTACGCAGTGCTATTACTTTTTCATCAGCTATTTTCACAGCTTTACGAACAGCTTCTTCCTCTTCGGGCTTAATACTGATTCGGTAACTACGCCCGCCCAGCCATACGTTGATGGTAATGAGTTCTGCTGACATATTATTGAGTTACGGTGTTATTGGCCTCTGATGAAGGTTTATGTATCAATCTCTTCTGAAAGAACACTAAAGTAAGTACCCCTACAGAAATGGCTGCATCAGCCACATTGAATACAGGTTCGAAAAACTCAAAATGTTTTCCACCTACAAGTGGTATCCAATCAGGCATTCTCATATCTACTATCGGAAAATACAACATATCTACTACCCTGCCGTGCAAAAATTTTCCGTAGCCGTGCCCCAACTGTGCGGCACGCCCCATGTGGAATGAACTTTCTGTAAAGAACAATCCGTAGAACATACTATCAATGAGATTGCCTAATGCACCGGCTAATATCAATGCTCCACAAACTATCACACCATTACCATAGCCTTTATCTACTACACGTTTCAATAAAAAGAAACCAAATACTACAGCTATCAGTCTGAACAGGGTAAGCAATATCTTACCAAAAGCTGCCTCGCTTAGCTTCATGCCAAATGCCATTCCCTCATTCTCAATGAAATGTAGTTTGAACCAATTGCCCATCACATTCACTTCTTCCCCATACATGAAATGGGTCTTTACATAAAACTTCAATACTTGATCAAAAATGATGACCAATAAAATAATAAATATGGCGTGGCGGTATTTCACAGGTTACGTACGTTGTATAAGCGGCAAAGATAATTGATGAATCGGGTTTGCTATACCTATTGATAAATTAATCTTTTGTCAAAATCGTTCCATATTAAAAAAAATGCCTTACCGGATAGCGGTAAGGCAATAAAAGTGGTAAAAATAAACAATGTGTATTATTTCAATTTAGTGGAAATAGCCTGTTGTACCAGTTTATCATTAGGCATATTATCATTCACAAAGGCCACAACCTTACAATTATTCAGATTCCACTTCTTGTTCCAGGTAGTATCATTTGGTTTATATACAAATACACGTTCATATACACGGCCTGCGGTTTTAGTAGTTAGAGAATCTAGGAATGAATCTCCGCCCGGAGTGGTAGTGAGAATATCTCTCAACACATGTTTGTGAGTATATATAGTATCCTTAACTACATGATTTTGTGCGTCAATATCTTCTTGAGCATCTATAATATCATCTTCTGTTATAGCTACTGTAAGGTTTACTTTCTTAGAATAAGACTGCGTAAATGCCACTTTCACATCTATGATAGACTGCATTAAACTAGAATCGAATACTGATGTGAGGTACATATTCACAGGTGTGGCAGTAGCTAAAGATGCATTTACTTGCTGACCCCAAAAATCTCTATCTATATAGTATGATGTAGTAGAACTATCGTATTTTCTATTAATAACAGCACTGGGCTCGAAGCTTACAGCACCAAATATGGCAGTAGCCAGATTGCTGCCTACTTGTGTACGGAAATCATATAATGATAAACCCGGTATAGGATTGGCCTGTGAAAAATTAAATACATGTATACCTATAGCTACTATTCGGTTAGGATTAGCAGCTTCTAAAGAAGCTATTATCGCATGACCCTGAGGACAGTTGGGGCAACTGGCACCTGTGAACTCCTCCATCAATACATTACGCAGTTGTGAACTCTCCGGACTAGCCGTATAAGTAGTGTCCGCAGCTTTACCGCCAAAGAAATTGATATATGGACCTTTTTCAGGAGTACAAGAGCCTGTAGCCAATAAACCTGCAAGAGGTATTAAAAGGAATGATTTTCTCATTATTGATAACAGATATGGGAACGAATTTAATGAATATTATAAAAACACTGTAAATAGAGTGTAAAATATTACTATCAAAAGGCAAATGACTAACTTTGCTATGCAATAACCATGCAATAATGGAAGAAAGTAAAAGACAAAAACAGGTAGGAAAGCTGATACAGGAGGAAATGAGCGACATTTTCCAACGTGAAGGGTTCAATATTATCAATGGAGGTATGGTATCTATCTCTAAAGTGTATGTTACTCCCGACCTGATGGAAGCACGTATATACCTGAGCTTATTCCAGATAAAAGACCAAGATGAATTGATGAATAGTATAACAGAACGTACCTGGGAATGGCGTAAATTATTGGGCACAAGAGTGAAAAATCAATTGCGTCGTGTACCTGAGATCAGTTTCTTCAACGATGATACTCTGGAACATGTATTTAAAATGGAAGAACTTTTCAAGAAAATAAAGGCAGAGAGTAAACCAACCGATCCGAACTCTACGGAAAGTAATTAATACATGAATCGTTTATTGGTATGGCAACTTGCATTACGGTATTTAAGGGGTAAACGGACTGCCAATGCAGTACCGATACTCTCTCGTATCAGCATGGTAGCCATTGCTGTGGGTAGCTGTGCCATGATCATACTATTCTCTGTATTCAATGGTTTTGAACATGTAGTAGAAGACCTGTATAAAGCTTTCTATCCGGAAATAAAGATCACTGCTAGCAAAGGAAAATTCCTCTCAATTGATAATATACAAGTATTTAAGATCAAAGCCACTGCAGGTATCAATAAAACTTCCTATGTCATTGAAGACAATGTGCTGGTGAATAGCAATAGCAACGAAATGATAGCTACACTCAAAGGCATTGACGGCAATTATTTTGAGGTAAACAATGTAAAACCGTACATCATTGCCGGGCACGATTCAGTATCTGCAGGAGACAGACCCACAGCTATTGTAGGGGCACATATACAAGCATTAATGGAATTGGATGTGAATACTTTGTTTGACAGAATAATGATAACGTATCCTAATGCTAAGCACAGTGGACCCATATTAGATCCCTCATCTGCATTCCAGACACTGGACCTAAAACCCGATGGTGTGTTTCGTATTCAAGACGATTTTGATGGTAAATACATATTGGCTGCACTGCCATTAGTACAAACACTTTTGCAACAAGAGGGGAAATACTCTTCTATAGAATTGAGCCTGAAACCCCTTTCTGATGCCGATGTGATAAAAAAATCATTGCAACAAACCCTTGGTAACAGCTATCATGTAGAAACAAGATACGAGCAGAACAAAGCGTTGTATATGGTGATGCGTACGGAGAAGTGGGCAGTATATGTAATCCTGTTGTTTGTATTACTGATAGCTTCATTCAATATGGTGGGTGCGCTTGCCCTGCTTGTATTAGAAAAACAAAAGGACATTGCCATACTCAGAGCGATGGGTGCTAACCCTTCTGACGTCAGAAAAATATTCCTTGCAGAGGGAATACTATGGTCGCTTACAGGCGGATTAATTGGCATCCTTTTAGGCACATTACTTTGCCTGGGTCAACAATATTTCCATTGGATAAGGCTCGATGGTGCATTTATTATAGATGCCTACCCTGTAAGTATGCTATGGACAGATTTTATACTGGTTGTAGTTACTGTTGTAGTTGTAGGTTTTCTGGCAGCATGGTACCCTGCCATGCGTGCCACCAAAGTAGAAGCCCCTACCTTAAAAAGCTCTTAAAGAGAATAACTACATTTTCTCCGGCATTCTTATACCCATCAAGCCCATGGCCTGGCGCAATATCTGCGCGGTCATAATTATCAGCATTAGTCGCAATTCCTTTTTCTCTTCATTTTCTGCCTGAGAGATACTATGCTTATCATAGAAAGAATTGAACAGCTGTGCCAGCATAAAGGAATAATTACATAGCAAAGAAGGGTTGTATTCTATAGCCGCATTTTCCAGTATGTATGGATATGATTCTAAGGCTACCAACAAGTCTCTTTCTGCGGGAGCTATCTCTTGTGTCAATTTAAAAGCATTGAACTTTGTGTGCGATGGCATCAGTGGCACTTGTTCTTTACGCAGTATAGAACATATGCGTGCATGTGCATACTGTATAAAAGTAGCCGTGAAACCATGCAGATCTATAGACTCTTTAGGATCGAAGATCATCTTCTTTTTAGGATCTACCCGCAGCAAGTAGAATTTCAATG
Source organism: Bacteroidota bacterium (assembly GCA_037144255.1). Taxonomy (GTDB): domain Bacteria; phylum Bacteroidota; class Bacteroidia; order Chitinophagales; family Chitinophagaceae; genus JBAWXE01. The sequence continues at coordinate 9,501 of JBAWXE010000028.1, forward strand.
CACCCAGTCCTATGGTTTCATACAATTTATGCAGCTCTTCCGTAGTAAAGCCTTCTGTCTTACCAGCTTCTTCTGTTTGTTGTTGTGCCAGCGATATCATCTCTGCCACCATATCATCTGCATCTACTACAGTACCCTCACGGCTTTTCATTCTACCCGATGGTAGTTCTACCATACCATATGATAAATGGTATATTCCTTCTGCACATGGTTCACCCAGTTTGGTAAGTATATGTTTCAACACTTGCATATGGTAATTCTGCTCATCAGCTATTACATATACAGATTTGTTCAGTTTATAGTCATTGTATTTAAGTATGGCGGTACCAATATCCTGTGTCATGTAAACAGAAGTGCCATCTCCACGCAACAGTAATTTTTGATCAAGTCCATCGGCTGTAAGGTCTATCCACACAGACCCATCTTCCTTTTTGAAAAGCACTCCTTTTTTCAATCCTTCTTCTACTACATTTTTACCCAGCAAGTAAGTGTCACTTTCATAATAATACTTGTCAAAATCTACACCCAGTTTTTTATACGAAACATCGAAACCTGCATATACCCAGCTATTCATCATCTGCCATAATTTACGTACTTCTTGATCCCCCGATTCCCATTTACGCAACATGTCTTGTGCATCTTTCATTATAGAAGCCTCCTTCTCTGCGGTTTTTTCATCCATGCCTCTTGCTACCAATGCAGCTATCTCTGCTTTATATACATCGTTGAATTTTACATAATAGTCCCCAACTAGATGGTCGCCTTTTATGCCAGTACTTTCCGGTGTGGCACCATTAGCATAACGCTGCCAGGCTATCATAGACTTGCATATATGTATGCCTCTATCGTTTATAAGGTTAGCCTTTATTACCTGATTGCCATTAGCCCTCAACAAAGATGACATTGCACTTCCTAAGAAAATATTTCTTAAGTGCCCAAAGTGTAGCGGCTTATTAGTGTTTGGGGATGAATATTCTACCATAACACGAACATCATGGCTAGCTTTTTCTCCATAATTCGGATTATTGAATTCATTCAATAGGAAATTGGCCCAATAACTGTCTCGAACTGTTACATTCAGGAAACCGCTTACAATATCAAATCGCGAAAGTAACTCTGTATGTTCCAGCAGGTAGCTGCCTAACTGATTGCCTAATACATCCGGTTTTTGACGCAATGCCTTAACAAAAGGGAATAGTACAATGGTATAATCACCGGTAAACTCAGGTTTGGTCTGGTTAATAGTGATCATAGAAGCAGTAATGGTTGCCTCAGGAAAGAGATACTTTAAAGCATTCTCTGTAGCCAGCTTCAGCTGTACAGCAAGGATCATCTGTTATATTTTGATGCAAAAATACAATATGAAAATACATCTTCTTAAAAAGTATTTTAATATAAGGTTTGTAACTAATGTCTGTTATTGGTAAAAAATTCAGAATACAACAGTCTGTATGCAATATCCTATTATCTTTGCCTGCTTCGATATTCAACGTATGAAAAAAATATTTTTACCGGCACTCTGCTTTTTATTTGCTTTAAGCATCATTTCATGCTCAGAGAAATTTAATGTGGCCGCTCCATATAAATCTGTTACTGTAGTTTACGGCTTGCTCAATATGAGCGATACTGCACAATATATACGTATTCAGAAATCTTTTTTGGATGAGAATAAGAGTGCTTTGGTGATGGCTCAAAACCCCGATTCCAACTACAATGCAAGGATCATTGTAGTAATAAAAGAGCTCAGTTCGTCATATACCATTAGTACCGATACACTACACAGAGTAGACTTGAACAAAGAAGGCTATCCTAAAGATAGCGGTGTGTTTTTCTCTAGTGTCAACTATGCTTATAAATACAAACACCCTCTTAACGCTGACTATACATACAGATTGGTGATCACAGACACCGGTACTGGGGTTGTGGATTCTGCCGAAACTGTTGTGATCAGTAACGACCCTTCAGCATTTGTAGTAAAAGATTTTGAAGCTGCTTATCCATCTGTACGTTCTCCTTTTAATTTTACTCATATTTTCCCTTCACAGAGTGCTTATACACTCAGAACCATAGTTCCTTTGAATGTTCAGGTATTATCAGGTATTATCCGTTTCAATTGGGTAGATAGTAATTTGGTGAGCTTGAAAGGAACACCTAAATATGCTGATTTTGATTTCTGTGATAAGAATTTTGGTGCCAATACCACTTCCCCTACCAATGTCAGCTTGTCGAACCTCAATACTAATTTTTACGATTTTCTAGCCAGCTCTATTGGTACTCCTAGCGACCCTAGTGTGGTTCGTTATCTTACTGGTTGCGATTTCACAATATATGCAGCAACATCAGATTTCTACACCTACCAACAGGTACAACAAACAGAAAGTGGCGGATTGACCAGCGAAGAAATAAAACCAAATTATACTAATATAAAAGGTAAGGACGTAATAGGCCTGTTTACTTGCAGATGTACACGCTCCAACCCATATAAAATGTATATCTATAATGAAACAGTAGACTCTCTAATGGCCAGCCCTCTAACATCAGCTTTACAAATACGCGGTCAAATATCTCATTGACAAGATTGCAGTATTAATATATTTAATATGCCCTTATGTACTTCCATAAGGGCATATTTATTTCAGTTTGACAGTATCGCTGACATTATTGCCGAAAATTGGCAAATGGCACATGTATTGAAGGAAGTTATTTAACGTAAAGGATACTTTATATAGAAGGACACTTTAAACAAATTTATACAATATATATATTATGGGAAAAATTATTGGAATTGACCTCGGAACAACAAACTCTTGCGTATCTGTAATGGAAGGTAACGAACCTGTCGTTATAGCTAATGATGAGGGGCGTCGTACCACACCATCTGTGGTAGCATTTATGAAGAACGGTGAACGTAAAGTAGGAGACCCTGCTAAACGTCAGGCTATCACCAACCCTACTAACACTATCATGTCTATCAAGCGCTTCATGGGTCATCGTTTTGACGAAGTAACTGCTGATATAGCACATGGATCCTACAAAGTAGTAAAAGGAGATAACAACACTCCACGCGTAGATATAGACGGACGCATGTACACTCCACAAGAAATATCTGCTATGATCCTTCAGAAAATGAAGAAAACAGCAGAAGAATTCTTGGGACATGAAGTGAACGAAGCGGTAATTACCGTACCTGCTTATTTTAACGATGCTCAGCGTCAGGCTACTAAAGAAGCCGGTGAGATCGCAGGTCTGAATGTTCGTCGTATCATCAACGAACCTACAGCCGCTGCTCTTGCTTACGGTTTCGACAAACAACACAAAGACAGCAAGATCGCAGTATTCGACTTAGGTGGCGGTACATTCGATATCTCAATCTTAGAATTGGGCGATGGCGTATTTGAAGTGAAATCTACTAATGGTGATACTCACTTAGGTGGTGATGACTTTGATAAAGTAGTAATGGACTGGATGGCAGACGAATTCAAGAAAGACGAAGCAGTAGATCTGCGTAAAGATCCTATGGCTTGGCAACGTCTGAAAGAAGCTGCAGAAAAAGCTAAGATAGAATTGTCTTCTTCTCAGGAAACAGAAATTAACCTTCCTTATATTACTGCGGTAGATGGTGCACCAAAACACTTGGTGAAAAAATTGAGTCGTGCAAAATTCGAACAACTGTCGGACAGCCTAGTAGAGCGAACACTCGAACCTTGCCGCAAAGCGCTGAAAGATGCAGGTCTGAGCACTAACGATATCGACGAGATCGTATTGGTAGGTGGTTCTACACGTATACCTAAAATTCAGGAAGTAGTAGAAAAATTCTTCGGCAAAAAAGCCAACAAGAGTGTGAACCCTGATGAAGTAGTAGCAATAGGTGCTGCTATACAAGGTGGTGTATTGACTGGTGATGTTAAGGATGTATTGCTCTTAGACGTTACTCCTCTTTCTCTCGGTATCGAAACATATGGTGGTGTAATGACTCGTTTGATAGAATCCAACACTACTATTCCTACTAAGAAGAGTGAAGTATTCTCTACTGCCAGCGACAACCAACCTAGTGTAGAGATCAGTGTACTGCAAGGCGAACGCCCTATGGCAAAAGACAATAAAGCTCTGGGTCGTTTCGTATTGGATGGCATACCCCCTGCACAACGTGGTGTACCACAAGTAGAAGTAATATTCGATATTGATGCTAATGGCATCCTGCATGTAACTGCTAAGGACAAAGGCACCGGTAAACAACAAAACATTCGTATCGAAGCAGGTAGCGGACTAAGCAAAGAAGAGATCGAGCGCATGAAAAATGAAGCTAAGATCAATGAAGATGCTGATAAGAAAGTACGTGAACGCGTAGAAAAATTGAATATGGCCGATGGTATGGTGTTCAGCTCAGAAAAACAACTGAAAGAATACGGTGATAAAATACCTGCTGATAAAAAAGAACCAATAGAATCTGCGCTTACTAAACTAAAAGAAGCTCACAAAGCTGAAGACATAGATGGTATAGACAAAGCTCTGGAAGAATTAAATACAGCTTGGACTGCTGCCAGCGAACACATGTATGCACAAGGTGGACAACCGGGTGCTGATGGTGCTCAACAACAACATGCAGGTCATGATGGTGGTGTTGCTGATGCAGAATATGAAGAAGTAAAATAACATATAGTAATAGGTATCAATAAAAAAACGACCGGTAAATACCGGTCGTTTTCTATTTAACGACTTTCCTTTTACATTCCAGCGAAAGTCACTAAGTCCATTGAAGGCAGTTTTTTTACTCCCACTTGCCTGAGCATAGTGATCAATTGCCCTCTGTGATAAGTAGAATGGTTGAACACATGGTTCAATGTAGTATATACAGGTGATTTGTGCGATTGTTTCTTCCTATCGTAGAACTGGAATACATGCTCCAGCCCCTTGTCATCATATTGGCGGTCAATGAATTGTGCCAACACATCAGATACCCGCTCCCAATCCTTACAAGCTTCCTGAAAAGTGCCTTTAAAGATGCTTTCAGCCCACACAGGCTGCTCTGTCAATTGCAAACGCTCCAGCCATATTAGCTCTGCACTCCATATATGGTAAACAGTAGCCCTGATAGTAGCAAAACTGCTAACCAGCTCCTGATCCAGCTGTTCCTCCTCTAATTTTAATAATACGTCTATTATTCGTTTATTCGCCCATACATTGTACTTGGCAAATTGCAGTAGTATTTCCTTCATGCTATCTTGTAACTTTGTTGGCAAAATTAATAAGTCTACCAATGACTGACACTAATAATTTGGGTATCGAGACAATATGTATCCATGGCGGACACATTCCGGAGAATAACAGGGCACACTTAACACCGATTTATGCCTCCAGTACTTACACTTTCGATAGTGCGGAACAGGCTATCGCTATTTTCAAAGGCGAAGAGAAAGGTTATGTATATGGTCGATTTGGCAATCCTACTATCAATGAGGCAGAAGAAAAGATAGCCTTATTAGAAGCTTTTGGCATCAAAGGGAAAGATGGCAAAACACTGCAACTGAAAGCCATCTTGCATTCATCCGGTATGGCTGCCATTACTACCATGCTGCTCAGCAATATGAAAACCGGTGAAAAGATCATCACTCACCAATCATTATACGGTGGCACACAGGAGATGATAGATAAGATATTACCAGATCTAGGTATGGAAGCTATTATAGTTGATTTTCACGATTTGAATAAAGTGGAGGCTACTATAAAGGCAAATAAGAACATCACAATGATGTATTTGGAAACCCCAGCTAACCCTACCCTACAATGCATAGACCTGCCTGCTTTATCTGCTTTAGGCAAAAGCCATGGACTAACTGTATGTGCTGATAATACTTTTGCCACACCTTATCTACAACAACCTTTCAAATACGAAATAGACTATGTAATGCATTCTACTACCAAGTTCCTGAACGGACATGGCACTGCAGTAGGTGGCATACTAATAGGTAGAGATCTGGAGAAGATGAATACCAAGGTAACCAAGTTCCACCGCTTATTGGGTGGTAACAGTAATGGTTTCGAAGCATTCTTGCTTACAAATGGCCTCCGTACATTCAGCCTGCGTATGGAACGCCACTGCAGCAATGCAGAGAAAGTAGCAGACTTTCTGGAACAACACCCTTCTGTAGCTCGTGTGAACTATGTGGGCCTTAGCTCCCACCCCGACCATGCCATAGCTATGAAACAAATGAAACATGCAGGTGCCGTAATGAGCTTTGAATTGAAAGGTGGTTTTGATGCCGGCACTCGCTTTATCAACAAACTAAAAGTATGTACCAGCGCTGTTTCACTAGGCACATGCGACACACTGATTTCTCACCCTGCTTCTACTACGCATGTAGGAGTACCTCGCGAAAAACGTCTGGAATTTGGCATTACAGATGGTCTTATCCGCATGAGTGTGGGTATAGAAACAGTAGAAGATATTATCAATGATCTGAATCAAGCTATTAGCTAATTAATAAAACATATAAAAATGCATACCGCTTATATTATTGATACTACCCGTACCCCTATAGGCAAATATGGTGGCAGTCTCTCCACAGTTCGCCCCGATGACCTCTTAGCTCATGTTATCAAAACATTAGTTGCCCGTAACTCAAGTATAGATGTAAAATTAATTGAAGATGTAATAGCTGGTGCTGCTAACCAGGCAGGCGAGGACAACCGCAATGTAGCTCGTATGGCCGCATTGCTGGCTGGCCTACCCGTAACTGTAGGTGGCAATACGGTCAATCGTCTTTGCGCTTCAGGCTTGCAAGCCATTATGGATGCCGGCCGTGCTATCATGTGTGGCGATGGAGAAGTGTATATAGCCGGCGGTGTTGAAAGTATGACACGCGCTCCTTTTGTAATGGGCAAAGCTGATAGTGCGTATACACGCAATGCCGAGATATTTGACACTACTATGGGCTGGCGATTTGTTAATAAAAAACTCAGAGACTTGCACCATCCCTATGGCATGGGCGAAACAGCTGAGAATGTTGCAAAACAATGGAACATCACTCGCGAGGAGCAAGATCAATTTGCTTATAATTCTCAGGAAAAATATTTTGCGGCCGCAGCTTCTGATAAATTCAAGGAAGAGATCACTACTGTTCCGGTAGAATTAGGCAAAGGCAAAATCAATGTATTTGCAGTAGATGAACACCCTCGTCAGTCAACATTAGAAAAACTGGGGGAACTGAAACCTGCCTTTATTAAAGATGGTACTGTTACTGCCGGTAACTCCAGTGGTATAAACGATGGTGCTGCTGCTATGATCATAGCATCTGAAGAAGCTGTAAGAAAATATAACCTTAAACCAATAGCCAAGATCAAGAGTATGGCAGTAGCTGGTGTAGACCCATCTATCATGGGAGTAGGCCCTGTACCGGCCACACTGAAGGCGCTAGATCGTGCAGGACTAAAAGTAGGCGACCTCGACCTTGTAGAACTGAATGAGGCTTTCGCTTCACAGAGTATTGCTTGTATGCGTGATCTAGGTCTGGAATCTGCCAAAGTGAATGTAAATGGTGGCGCTATAGCTATTGGTCATCCATTAGGCTGTAGTGGTGCACGTATATCTACCACTCTGTTGTACGAGCTGCGTCGCCGTGGTGGTAAGTATGGGCTGGCTACAATGTGTATAGGTGTAGGTCAGGGTGCTGCTATCATTTACGAAATGGTATAGATTCAAATTAAGCTCTTAAATAATCTGCCTTGAAAAAAATAGATATCCACACGCATATAATGCCTGAACATATACCCAATTGGTTCCAAAAATTCGGGTATGGCGAGTTTATCCATTTAGAACATCATAAACCTTGCTGTGCCCGAATGATAAAGGGCGACAAGGTGTTTCGCGAGGTAGAACAAAATTGCTGGGACCCTCATGTACGCACCAAGGAGATGGACCTTACACAAGTAGGGCTACAGGTACTATCTACCATACCTGTGCTTTTTAACTATTGGGCCAAACCTGCTCATGGTATAGAAACAGCTCGCTTCTTCAATGACCATATAGCACAATGTGTAGACCAGCATCCGCAACGCTTCATAGGTATAGGTACTGTGCCCTTACAGGATATTGACCTGTCAATCAAAGAAATGGAACGCTGTGTGAAGGAATTGAAAATGCCGGGGCTGGAAATAGGCTCCAACATCAATAAGAAAAACTTAGGCGACACCTATTTCAATCCTTTTTGGGAAGCCGCAGAACAGTTAGGCTGTTGCATATTTGTACACCCATGGGAAATGATGGGAGAAGACGACATGCAAAAATACTGGCTACCATGGCTGGTAGGTATGCCTGCAGAAACAGCTCGCGCCATTAGCTCTATGATATTTGGTGGTGTACTTGCTCGCTACCCTAAACTGCGTGTAGCTTTTGCGCATGGTGGTGGTAGTTTCCCTTTTACTATAGGTCGTATAGAGCATGGGTTCAATGTTCGTCCGGATCTTTGTGCAGTAGATAACAATGTAAACCCTCGCGAATATCTGGGCAAATTTTGGATAGATGCTCTGGTACACGACCCTAAAGCATTGAACTATGTAATGGATGTAATAGGCAATGATAAAATATGCATGGGTAGCGATTATCCTTTCCCTCTGGGCGAACATCATCCCGGCGCACTTATAGAAAGCATGGACTATACTGCTTCTATTAAAGATCAATTACTCTTTAAGAATGCCTTGCAATGGATGAACCTGAGCGAAGAACTCTTTAAATAAGAGAAGAACCCTCTGTATCTATTTGGTTGCAGGATATGGTAGAGGGTTCTTTTACGAGTGTCATTTCATAAGCAGAAAGATTAGCTGATCAAATTTATTTGTAGTTACCGACACTCCATTCACCCTCATTGGGTGAAACCATTCTTTTCTATAGGTGAATAAAGGGGGAGAAACATGAGTCATAAGAATATATGCTCATAAAAAAGTAATTTTAGCCTAGCAACGGCAATGTCATATCATGCAAAAAGGGGATCGCTACATACAGGTTTTATTCCTACTTATAGTCAGCTTACTATTATCTGTACAAGGTCTCGCCCAACGCTATCCTTTTTATAATCTGAATGTAGAGAACGGCCTCATACAATCTCAAGCCACTTCGCTGGCTCAGGATAAGTATGGGCATTTATGGATAGGCACAATAGGTGGGCTTTCTCGTTATGACGGTACTAGCTTTACCAATTACTCTGTACGTAATGGTATGCTCACTAATCGTATCAATGCTCTTGCTGCAGACAAAAAAGGAAATATCTGGATTGGTTCTAACAGTGGCTTGTCTTGCTATAATGGCAAGGTATTCAAACACTTCATGCTACACTCTCCCAATCGATTAACACCCGGTATCGTTTCCAGCATCCAAATAAGCGAAAACGGGAAAGTATGGTGTATAGCTGACGGTATTGTTTATAGTATACAAAATGGTAAAAGCAGTGCTTTGGACTTTTCTAATAAATATAGAGCTACAACAGCAATTGCACCAGATAATAACGACTTATGGTTAGCTTCTTATAATAGACTATACCATTATCATAATAAGACATGGGACAGCATGGATTGTAAGAATATCCATAGTATTACCCAACCTACTATATTAAGACTCTATCAAGACAAACAACATAAATTATGGGTACTTACAACCAATGGCCTTTATGAAATAGAACAAAATGCCCTTGTTATTCATAAAATTAATAATGCAGCTCTCAATAGCTTACCACCTCTTATTGGCATGACAGAGGATAATGACCATACTTATTGGTTATGTACCTCTGCAGGTGTCATTCGTATGACTGACACTTCCTTACAATATTACAATAAGCATAACGGGCTAAGTGACAATACCTATTACGATGCACTTACTGATGCCGAAGGCAATGTATGGTTGGCATCAGATGGTAAAGGGGTGTATCGTTTCTCCGGCTCACACTTTACCTGTCTGGACGAAAGCACAGGCTTACCTAGTGCTCAGGCTATGAGCATAGTTGGCAACAAAGCAGGTACTATATACATAGGCACTTATGATGCAGGATTGTATGCCTATGACAAAGGCAAAATTAGACCTATCCCATTTCCGGGTACACAACCTATCCGTATTACTTCACTCATAATGAGAAAAGGGGAATTATGGATAGGCACCCGAGGGCAAGGTCTTTGGAAATACGATGGTAATTCTGTAAAAAACTATCCTGCAAAACACTATGGTTTCAGTAGCAATTTAATTACTGCTTTATTTAATACTGATGACGACAGACTCTTTATTGGCTTCCCGGGCAGTATGTCTATTTATGAGAACAACACTTTTCATAAAATACTTGTCGCCAGACAGTCTGTTCAAGACTTCCTCTCCTTAGCCAAAGATAGCATCCTCATTTCCACCGACGAAGGCCTGTTCCTTTATCGCGACACCATCTCTAAATTCATCACAAATACCACCGCAGATAGCAATGCTGTACAATGCACTACACTACAAGGCGAAAACCTGTGGATAGGCACTACCGATAATGGATTGATATGTTATAATTTAAAAACTAGGAAGTCCTTTTCCATCAATAAAAGTAATGGCCTGCACTCAGATTTCATTTACAACCTTGTGAATGATGCAGATGGGGGCATATGGGCAGGTACAGGCTTTGGTATACATAAAGTACGAATGGTGAACGACAAAATGCTCATTACTTTTTATGGTAAAGAGCAAGGCGTATCCAGCATGGAGAGCAATCATAATGCTGGATTCAAAATGCAGGATGGCAGCATATGGTTTGGCACTACCAATGGTGCATTGCATTATCAACCTGCTGCTTCCACACACAGTTCTGCACCAATCAGTATTGTATTACAATCTGTAAAACTTTTTGGAGAAAATATCTCCGATTCTACTTACTACGATAGTGTGGAAAATTGGTATAAGGTACCTTACAACTTACGGTTACCTTATCGCAAGAACAATATCACATTTACTTTCCACGCTATTTCTTTAAGTGGCGAGGACGAAATACAATATCGTTATAAAGTAGAGGGACTGGATGCTCCATGGTCCGACTGGTCAACTATCAACTCTGTCAACTATTCTTCACTGCCCCCTGGTAAGTACGTGCTACGTGTGCAATGTTCGTCAGATGATGAAAAGTCTACCAAAGAGCTTAGCTATCCTTTTGAGATCATTACACCCTTTCACAAAACAAGTTGGTTCCGTTTGATCATACTCATTTTCTGTATTCAGATAGGGGTATTCTTGCAATACCTTACCAACAAACGAAAACAAAACAGACTCAATCTATTGGAGCAGTTGCGTAGAGAAGAGCAGAACAAGGTTCGTGAGCGTACAGCTGAGGATTTTCATGACGAGGTAGGCAACAAATTGACTCGTATCAATATCCTGTCTGATGTCCTAAAAAGCAAGATAAAGCATATTAGCCCCGATGCTATTCGTATCATAGCACAGATACAAGATAACACCCAACAGATATATGGTGGCACACGCGATATTCTCTGGTCTTTAAAGCCTTCAAACGACAACCTGTATGAGATATTACACCGCGTCAGAGATTTTGGTGGAGAATTGTTTCAGGATATCGAGATAGATTTTGTATTCATAGGCTCTGACGATGCCTGGAAGAATTACAAACTACCCCTCGATATCAGCCGTAACCTCATTATGATATTCAAAGAGGCTCTGAACAATTGCCTCAAATACGCCCATGCTACAAAAGTGACTCTCGAAGTACAATTATTGCCTAACGATACCCTGCGCATGGTACTCAATGATAACGGTAAAGGCTTTGACATGACCAATACCAAAAGAGGGCATGGCATAGATAATATGAATGTAAGGGCTAAACGTATCAATGGTACCCTAAGCATGGTATCAAGTATCAACCAGGGCACTACCATCACACTTATTTTCAAAATACCTTCAACTAGGGGATAAACTTATATCAAACTTATCCGAACTTTATAAAAATTAGCATCTATGAGTCGTGATCTTGACATACGAGTTACCATCATCGAAGACGACGAAACTATTCGTGAAGGATATTCATATCTTATCAACAATACCTCGGGCTACAAGGTTATCAGTTCATACCCCTCTTTTGAGGATGCGGCGAAGAAAATAGCACATGACGACCCTGATGTTATTTTACTGGATGTAGAACTACCCGGCATATCCGGCATAGATGCAATACCCAAACTCAAGAAACTCATTCCGGATGTTCATATACTTATTCTCACAGTGTATGAACAAGATCTACTCATCTTCCGTGCATTAGGCAATGGCGCAGCCGGTTATCTTACAAAGAACACACCACACGAAAAGATCATTGCTGCCATTCACGAGGTAATGGAAGGTGGCGGACCTATGAGTGCACATATAGCACGTATGGTCATACAGTCATTCCAGCGTAGCGATTCATCTCCTCTTACCCGCAGAGAGACCGAGATACTGGAGCAAATAGCTACCGGCAAAAGTCGTAAGCGTATTGCCGAAGAGCTGTTCATAGATCTGGAGACAGTAAAGTCGCATATCAAGAATATATATCAGAAACTGAATGTGCATTCAAAAGCTGATGCCATCAAGACAGCCCGCGACAATAAATTCATCTGATACCCACATTAGTATACATATTATAAAGAAGCGACTAAAGTCATTAGATTTGTAGCAGACTAATCACTGCTCCTTGCAAACTAATACCCAAGCTACTACTCCTCAGCTCGACAGGGCATTAACGCTTACACAAGCTACAGCTATCAATATGATAGACATGGTTGGTATTGGGCCATTTATTACTATTCCTTTTATTGTTGGTTTGTTGCAGGGCCCTATTTGCATACTGGCATGGCTCCTGGGTGCACTTTTGGCATACATGGATGGCATGGTATGGGCAGAACTGGGTGCTAAATGGCCAGAGGCGGGTGGTAGTTATGTCTTCTTGCAAAAACTATTTGGAGCTAATAACAAATGGGGCAGAATAATGCCATTCTTGTTCATTTGGCAAACTACCATACAGGCTCCTCTAGTAATAGCCAGTGGTGCCATAGGCTTTTCACAATATCTCACATTTTTGGTACCACTTACTATTATTGGTAAAAAAGTAGTGAGTGGTGGCCTAGTCGTATTACTGGTAGCATTACTTTATCGTGATATCAAGAGCATTGGCAAGATATCTATTGTCTTATCAGTCATCACAGGTGGCACAATACTATGGCTCATATTTTCAGGCTTCGGGCACTTTCATGCAGCACAAGCTTTCAACTTCAACATGGGGGGACTCAATATGTTCTCGCTATTCTTTGTGGCTGTAGGGCAATCATCCTTGAAGGCGGTGTATTCCTATTTAGGCTATTACAATGTTTGCCATTTAGGCTCAGAGATCAAAGACCCAGCGCGTAATATACCGCGCTCTATATTTATCTCTATCACAGGTATTGCTATTCTGTATTTGGGTATGCAAACCATGATTTTGGGTGTACTACCATGGCAGCAGGTAGCCTCGTCAGAATTTGTGGTCAGTACTTATTTCGAACATATATACAACCATACCGTAGGGCAAATAGCCACAGTACTTGTATTGTGTATAGCATTGGCATCCTTGTTCTCTGTCATACTGGGCTACTCACGTATACCTTATGCCGCTGCAAAGAATGGCGATTTCTTCCCCATATTTGCCAGAGTGCATCCTAAGTACAAATTCCCGCATGTATCTCTACTGGCTATGGGCGGCCTTGCCTTTATCTTCAGTTTATTGTTCAAGATGAAGGATGTTATAACCGCTATTATTGTGATGCGCATACTTATACAATTCGTATCACAGGCAGTGGGTATTATAGTATGGCATTACCGCAAACCGCAAGAGCCTATGCCTTTCAAAATGCCTTTCTTCCCTATCCCTGCCATTATCAGTATTGCTATTTGGTTATTCATTCTCTTTAGCAGTTCTTGGGTATATATTACCTATGCTATTAGTATCATTCTGCTGGGTATCTTGTTATTTCTTATTAAAGAGAACGTTAACAATACTGGCCGAGTTGAATAAATAGACACAATAGCTTATTTTGGAGATATAATTCTGCGATCCATGCAAATACTGTTGATCATATTGGCTGTGGCTATGTTATATGTGCTGTATAAACTACTGCGTCAGGATAAGGTATATACATATACACGTACTACCATTATCTCTTATCAACCCGATGGCACTGAATACATTACTACTAACGACGAATCCGGAGAGATAATAGTGACCAGTGACGTAGTACTGATAGATGGTACCGGATATAAGTACAAGACCATAGATAGCCGTAAAACAGAAGCCATCATGCATTATGCCAAGGGTCATCTGCGCAGTGTCAGCATACTCTTACCAATAGGCGAGAAAAGTTACTTCATACCTGATACTAAGCCTGCCCGTAGGATACGACGCAGGACCATCAAAATGTAATGCCCTTATTATTTTGTTATCATCACTGAGCGCATAGATATAGATGCCATATCAAATTGCTCATTGAAGTAAGATACATGTTCCCCCTTCTGTTGTAAGCCCAGTATGTAGAATAGTGGCAACAGGTGATCGTATGAAGGGTGCGCCAGCTCTGCTGTTTTGCCCAGTATCTTCTGATAATCCAGTGCAGACTTATGATCGCCTGTGTCCATCCAATGGGTGAACTTGCTATCAAATTCCTGAGCCCAATCGTATACTTTATTACCGCCATCCCAGTCTACCATGCGCAGATTGTGCACCAGATTGCCACTACCTATTATCAGTACTCCTTTATCTCTTAGTTTGCTCAGTTGCTTACCTATTTCGTAGTGATAAGACATGGGCTGATCGTAGTCTATACTCATCTGATACACAGGTATATCAGCCGCGGGGTACATAGGTAGCAATACACTCCATGTACCATGATCCAATCCCCATGTTTCATCTTGCGACACATGAGTATGGGTTATCAGTTCTGCTGTTTGTTTGGCAAAGTCAGGTGTACCGGGTGCCGGGTATTGCGCATCGAACAGTGCCTTAGGGAAACCACCAAAATCGTGTATGGTCTTAGGTTGAGCCATCCCGGTGACCTTAGTACCGCTAGTAAGCCAGTGCGCAGATATAGACAGGATAGCTTTTGGACGTGGCAAGGTCTTACCCAGCTCCTTCCACTTGCGTGCGAAAGCATTATCTGTAATGGCATTCATGGGGTTGCCATGACCAATGAACATAACAGGCATACGCTCTGATGCGGGCAGCTTGTCTAATAACTCTAATGCAGATAAACCTGACATATGTATAAATTGAGAAAGGGTTAATAACCCCGATGATCTTAAAAAGTTACGCCGGTGCATACGGCTTGGTTTTATTGAGTTACAAAATTACGTGTATGTACATGTATTTTCCAAATCTTTGTTTCAATGTGGCTATTATCATTGCTGATACAAGCATATCAACACATACTAATATACGCAATTGCGTCGATATGATGAATTATAAAATACTGCTTTTCATACCTAACTTGTGTGCCTGCAAACCGTATGCATACCAAAGACTATTATAAAATACTGGAACTGGCACCCTCTGCTACTGCATACGATATCAAAAAGGCATATCGCAGGTTAGCACTGTTGTACCACCCTGATAAGAACCCTAACTCTTTTGCAGAATCCCATTTCAAAGAATTGCAAGAGGCCTATGCGGTACTCTCTCATGCCAACAAGCGCAAAGCTTATGATGAGGAGCGTTGGCTATCGGGTATGAGTAAACATGTGCGCGACCAGCAACTGATAACACCACAATGGATACTGCGGGAATGTACCAAGCTGAGCAGACATATGAGTACAGTAGATACTTACCGTATGAGCCATACTGCGCTACATGACTATATCTTTCTGCTATTATCAGATTCTCATATGGCGGTGTTGCAACAGTACAGCGATGCTGATACCAATGCCCTGATAGTAAAAGAATTACTAAGGGCTACTAAGGCATTGCACTTACCTTACATGACTGCCGTAACACAAAGGTTGGTAGTACTGGCAGGTACTGATAATGAGCTGCTACTAGCTATACATAAGCATCAGCAGGAGCGAATGTATCGTGATACATGGGATAGATACTTACCTCTTGTCATCATCATCATCACACTACTACTATGCTGGATGATGTACCTGTATGCGAAATAATAGCACTAGAATGTAGCTACTTTATGTGTTTGCTCTTCTCCGGTATCGCAGTGTACTACTATATTATACACACCTGCTCTTGCAGTCTCAGGCAGCTGATATTCCATATCTCCTTCGCCTGTAAGCAGAAACTCAGAATGCATGTCTATCATCTTACCATATATATCATACACATACACCTTGCAATGAGTAGATAGAGATGTATTCTTATAATGTACTTTGAAACTCTTATGTACTGCAGGATTAGGATATACATATGTAGTAAGGCTTTGTGTAAATGCAGGTAATGCTTTTACAGATGTAGGCGTAACATCTACACCATTAGTAAGGCGCATACATACACTGGTGGCTTGTGTACTGTCGTAGCCTATGAGTAATATCTTACCATCGCGCTGAATGCCTGCATTGGTAAACAGATCGTGATAATGACCCGGTCGTTGTAACAGCATTTGTCCTGCTGTGTTGAATGAAGTATCCAGATGACCTACAGAATCTAATCTGTATACCAGCGCCCAGTCCTCAAAGTCGGGAGTATAGGTGCGGAACACCCCCGGTATCACTACTTTACCATCGGGCTGCACAGCACATAGTGCAGAGCCTCCATTCAGTATTTGTAAAGGCAAATAAGCAATACCATTGATACCATAGTTGGTCACACGATTGCCATTATGATCTAGCTTTATCACTACAAAATTAGTATCGCCCCAGGGTGGATGCGATTGCTGATAAGTACAGAAAACATAGTAATTACCTGCTGCATCTGTATTGATATATTTAGGCATGAAAAAGGCATTGGTATCTTTAGTGATACTCACACCACCTGTAGATGCAGCAAAAGTATAATCGGGACTGCCATCCATATTATGCCTTACCACAAAAGCATGATAGCCTGCATAGGTAGCCAGACTATCACTGAAAAATCCTGCGACTACAAATTTATTATCAGGCTGTAGCAAACCACAAGAAGGATAACCTGCTATGGGCGTATTAGAATTAACAGGAGTATCTAACATCTGATGAGGGCAGAGCTCTATACCATTGTTACCATAGCTAGGGTCTAAATTGCCATTGGGCAGCAGACGCGCTATACCATATATATAATAGCCTGTGCCTAGCGCCACAGTGAGGCCCATCACCATTATCTTACCATCTGTCTGCACACCGCAAGTAATAGGTGTGGCATAGGTAGCGAGTTGCACTTCTTTAATGCCACCTACTCCAAAACCGGTATTGAGTGTACCATTGGAATTGAAATTATATACCTGTATGAATTCGTTATTAGCAGATACATTGAGCCACTGGCTGATCATCACTATTTTAGATGTATCGTATACGGCTACTGATGTAGGTACCACCTGTGTATAAGGCTCTGTAACACGTACTACACCTGTATCGCTGAAAGTAGAATCGAAACTGCCATCCATCTTCAGGCGCATCAGCTCTACTGTGCTGGAATTGAGACTATAACCTGCTAGTAGTATTTTATTATCCAGCTGATGTACTGCAAACTCCGGGCGATGTATAACACCTGTAGGTATATACCCACCAAAAGTATCTATACCATTATACTGAAAGGTACTATCCAGATAAAAGTGCTGTGCCCACGATGAGCTGACCAAACCGGATAACAAAAAGAAAATAATAATGAGCGAGCGTAAGAGTGGTTTCATTGATACACGTTTTATAAAGGATAAGGGGAAAATACGATACAATAGTAAACGTACTATTCATTACCCCCAATAAGACATGTACTTATCGTAAAAGGTTGGAAGGGTCACTTATTCATGATCCAGATCTTGTGGCTCTATATCACCACCTACAAACTCATGACGATGAGCGCGGGCTATGCGCCATTGTGTGATCTTGTGGCGTAGCAGCTCTATGCCTTTGATGATGAGTAATAATAATACAAGAGGCGCTATGAGCAATATCCATGATGGGAAGCCGCCGGGGAAATTGAGTAATAAAGTGTTCATAGGAGTGTGTTTTAATATTACTAAGTTACGCTATGTTTGTCATATAAAAATAAAAAAGGGATGAATAAGCCGAAAAATCAACCTTATTGAAATGAGGGCGAGAAACAGAATGAAGAGCTATGTAACGTGTTTGCATTGAAATAAAATCAAATGTTACATTTTGGGGAGAAATTTTTAAAGGTTACATGGGTAATATGAGTGGCTGATAATCAATGAGTTGTGAGGATTCAAAGGTTACATTTGGGTTACAGAAGAGAAAATCCAATTTTAAAAAACCAAATCCCAATTGTGTTTAAGGTTAGCAATCTTTACCGATTATTACCGAAAAATTACCGACCGATTTCCGATTATTACCGAATGATTACCGATGGCTTTGGAGGAAATGTTACAATTAATGATAAACT
>JBAWXE010000029.1:0-27172 GCA_037144255.1 Bacteroidota bacterium
GGTTATAATCCACCAAAAAGAAGTAATAATAAATCTAGTGAATTACCTACAGATATAGAATATGAAGAAGTAAAATAATGACACTATGAGTGCAAAAAGTTTTTCAGATATCATAAATGACTCTAAGCCGGTATTGGTAGATTTTTCGGCAGAGTGGTGTGGGCCATGTAAAACAATGGCCCCCATCCTTTCGGAATTAAAGAAAATTATAGGTGAATCTGCAACTATTATTAAAGTGGATGTGGATAAGAATCCAGCAGCTGCAAGCGCTTATAACATATCTGGAGTGCCAACATTAATACTATTTCAGAATGGAAATGTTTTATGGCGTCAATCAGGTGTGGTACCTATGAATCATTTGAAAGATATTATTCAAAAATATACAAAATAAATAAGTATGAGCATCGAGCACAATTATGAAGTAAATGTCAATTGGATACATGACAGAATGGGTATTATTTACTCTCCGGAGCTGAATGAAGAGATACCTGTGGTAACCCCACCTCAATTTCCTAAAGGGATCAACAATCTGTGGTCGCCTGAACATTTATTTACGGCAGCTGTAAATAGCTGCCTAATGACCACTTTCCTATCAATAGCAGAGAATTCAAAATTAGAATTTGTTCAATTTAGTTCTAAGGCTATGGGAAAACTGGAAATGGTAGATGGGAAATATATGATGAGTTTAGTGACACTGAAGCCAGTAGTTACAATAGCAGATGAAGAGAGTAGGGAAAAGGCTGTAAAGGTATTAGGGAAGGCTGAAACTGCATGTCTGGTATCTAATTCTATAAAATCGACCATTGTTTTCGAGCCGGAAGTGAGGGTGAAATAGGGCCTGAAAGCCATTTAGAATCCTGACCAAAATCAGCTTCTGCGACGCTTTACGTCATATTCTGCCAGCAGATACAGTAATACTTTTGTATAAAGGGATGATATGGAAAATATGGCCAGACTAGAATTTACGAAAAATATAGATTTGCTATCATTTGTAGATAAGCTGGA
This sequence comes from Bacteroidota bacterium, assembly GCA_037144255.1. Classification (GTDB taxonomy): domain Bacteria; phylum Bacteroidota; class Bacteroidia; order Chitinophagales; family Chitinophagaceae; genus JBAWXE01. The sequence goes on from JBAWXE010000029.1 coordinate 1,006, forward strand.
GCGTTATCATTATGATGTGATAGAATTACTATGTACTGAAGCACAGAAACAGGCTTCTAAAGTGAATGAAATAGAAGTGAATCAAGCTACATCTCAATACAGTGCATTGTGTAATAGGCTTATTGAGGAGATGAAGCTCTACATAAAGAATAAAAAAGAGAATTTACTACCATACCTACGCAAAATAGCAGAAAAGGAATCAGAAGATCATGATTGTCAAAACTGCTCAGGTGGGGGTAAGTGCAATTTGCAACACGACCTGCAACTTTCTGAATTGAAAGAGTCTCACATGCATATCAAGGATATTTTATATCGCCTGCAAATGGCCACCTTGCCTCTGTATTCAGAAACCATATATCCGGATGTGTATAGGATATTACGTAATCAGATGGCATTACTAGAAAACAGTTTTGGAGAATTATTCTCATTGGAAGAAACTTATTTGATCCCAAAAGTAGAAGAAGCTCAAAAGAACATCAATGCTAACCATTAATGAAAAGCCTGTGACCTTTGCTGGCCCACACAGTAAAGTAGATGTACTGTGCTACCATTGTGGAACACCTTGTATCAGCGACTCAATAGCAATAGAAGACAAGGCTTTTTGCTGTGATGGATGCAAATTGGTATATGAGATATTGAATGAGAATGGGCTTTGTGATTACTACAAATTACAATCGCACCCGGGGCTATCTCAAATAAAGCCTATCAGAAATGATAAGTATTCTTACCTAGACAACGAAGAAATAACTAAACCATTATATAAGTTTACAAATGGAGACTATACTATAGTCACATTTTATATACCTGGAGTACATTGTAGTTCGTGTATGTGGTTGCTGGAGCATTTGCATAAGGTGAATAGTAATATTATTGAGAGCCGATTGAATTTTACTACCAAAGAAGTAACCATACATTTTTCAAGAGAAAGAATAAACATACGTGCGATAACAGAGCTACTGGCTACCATTGGGTATGAACCATATATTAGCCTTGATGAAGTAGATAAGAAAAAGTCAAAAATATTTAATAAGCAGAAAATATATAAACTAGGTGTTGCGGGTTTTTGTTTTGGCAATATCATGATGATGAGTTTTCCTGAATATTTATCACATAAAACAGGAATAGAAGACCAGTACTCGCATTTATTCAGGTATTTGAATTTATTATTAGCTATACCTGTTTTCTTTTATAGTGCCTCAGAGTTTTTTGTGACAGCATGGAAGGGTTTACAACAAAAGATTTTGAATATAGATGCACCAATAGCATTGGCAATAGTTATCACTTTTGCACGTAGTGTAGCTGAAATAGCTACCAATACAGGAGCCGGATATTTGGATAGTATGAGCGGCATCGTTTTCTTTATGTTAGTAGGTAGAGTGGTTCAAGAGCGAACTTATAAGTCTATATCATTTCACAGAGATTATAAATCTTATTTCCCAATTGCAGTGAATGTGATCACTAAAGATGGGGTGGTTAGTAAGGGGCTACAGGATCTTAAAGAGAAAGATATTGTGCAACTACATAATGATGAAATAATACCAGCAGATTCAATAGTTGTTAAAGGAAATGCTTATGTCGACTATAGTTTTGTTACAGGTGAGAATGAGCCAGTGACAGTGAAGCAACAAGAGATGGTATATGCCGGCGGTAAACAAGCCGGTGGGGAATTGGTGTTGCAAGTAGTGAAACCAGTAGCCGGTAGTTATCTTACTTCATTATGGAATCATTATGCATTCAGTAAAGATAAACAGGAAAAGAATGATGCCAACAGTGCCATACACATGTTGAGTAGATATTTCACTTGGGTATTATTGTCCCTTACCGTATGTACCGGCGTGTTTTGGGCTATAAATGACCCCAGCAAGATAATGGTAAGTACCACTGCAATGTTGATAGTAGCTTGTCCATGCGCATTATTACTTACCAGTACATTTACTAATGGAAACTTATTGAGGATTTTTAGCAATAATGGACTTTTTCTGAGAGATGCCACAGTCATTGAGCAGCTTTCGAAAATAGATCAGATCGTTTTTGATAAGACAGGAACGCTTACACAAAGAAATGCAAGTGATACATATGTAGAGGCTAATGTTGAAAAGGTTAAGGTAAGCGGATATGAGCTGACTGATATAGAAAAGGATATGTTGTATTCTGTAGTTTGCCCTAGTCAGCACCCATATAGCAATGCAATTGCAACATGGTTAGGAGTGCGTAATATTATTTCTGCAGATGAGTGGAAAGAACTATCTGGTAAAGGATTGGAAGCAAGAATAAATGGGAATAGCATATTGGTAGGGTCTTATAGTTTTGTAGGAATATCAAATGAAAATAGTAATATAGAAAAGTCTGCCGTGTATGTGAAGATGAATGATAAGGTAACAGCATTCGATTTTTCATTGATGTTGAGAGAGTCCATACCGCAGATCATTTCATCGTTAAGAGAGCAATATCAATTATCTCTTTTGTCTGGAGATAATGATAAACAAAGATCTTCACTTAGTAATTTATTTAGTAACAATAGTGAGTTGCTATTTGAGCAAAAGCCCATAGACAAATTACAATACATAGAAACGTTACAGCAAAAAGGTAAACACGTAATGATGATAGGTGATGGGCTAAATGATGCCGGGGCATTACAACAAAGCAATGTAGGTATTACATTGGCCGATGATATTAATAACTTCACCCCGTCTTGTGACGCCATTTTAGATTCAAAAAGATTTGCATTATTACCATCTGTTTTAAAACTCGCCAAAGCTTCTAAGACAATTATCGGCTTCACATTCTTTATTTCTATACTATATAATTTTGTTGGGTTATATTTTGCCATGTGTGGGTTGATGAAACCCATGACTGCAGCTATTCTCATGCCATGTAGTACCCTTACTATAGTACTAATTACCAGTGGGATGAGCAGCGTCATTGCAAGGAGTTTGGGACTAAGTCTGAAGGATAATTTATAGGAAACTGACCAATATCAGTTTTTTACTTGAGTACTGTCATAAACTATGCATTTAGCTGTAGATACATTTGTTATAGTAAAGTACGAATTAAAATTTATTATATCATGAGCGCATTATTTGTTTTAGTAATGATCAGTTTAGGCATTGCCGCTCTATTTCTTGGTGCTTTTATATGGAGCGTGAGAAGTAACCAATATGAAGATCAGAAAGGATCGGCAATGAGGATGTTATATGATGATGAAGTACAGAAAAATCTTTTTAAATAACAATATCAAGGCAGACTATGAGTAATTCTTCAAATCCATTCGGGGGTTCACATGTAGGACATGATACTTTTTCACCCGCATTAGAAACCGACAAATTCTTTTACGATAATAAGATCGTAAAAATGTTTGCATTCGCCTCACTTTTTTGGGGCATTGTGGGTATGCTGGCAGGTATATTAGCAGCATTCCAGTTAGTTTTTCCGGCCCTTAATTTAGGATTGGCAGCAACCACATTTGGTAGGGTCAGGCCAGTACATACAAATGCGATCATTTTTGCCTTTGTGGGTAATGGTATTTTTATGGGGGTGTATTATTCATTGCAACGCCTTTGTAAAGCCCGTATGTTCAGTGATAAGCTGAGCAAAATACATTTCTGGGGATGGCAGTCAATCATTGTTTTAGCAGCCATTACACTGTTAGCAGGATTTACATCCGGTAAGGAGTATGCGGAATTGGAATGGCCAATAGATATCCTGATAGCATTGATATGGGTGGTTTTTGGATGGAACATGTTTGGGACCATATTGAAACGTCGAGAACGCCATTTATATGTGGCAATATGGTTTTATATCGCCACATTTGTTACTGTAGCAATGTTACATATTGTTAATTCATTTGAAATACCATTCAGCTTCATGAAATCATACTCATGGTACGCTGGTGTTCAAGACGCTCTTGTACAATGGTGGTATGGTCATAATGCGGTAGCATTCTTCCTGACAACTCCATATTTAGGTTTGATGTATTATTTCATGCCTAAAGCTGCAGGTCGTCCAGTATATTCATACAGACTTTCTATTATCCACTTCTGGGCTCTTATTTTCTTGTATATATGGGCAGGCCCACACCATTTGTTATATACTGCATTGCCAGATTGGGCACAATCTTTAGGTACAGTATTTTCAATAATGTTGATTGCGCCATCATGGGGTGGAATGTTGAACGGTTTGTTGACATTACGTGGTGCTTGGGATAAAGTACGTGAAGATCCGGTTCTTAAATTCATGGTAGTAGCGGTTACTGCATATGGTATGGCTACATTCGAAGGACCAATGTTGAGTCTGAAAAGTGTAAATGCGATCAGTCACTTTACTGACTGGACTATTGCACACGTACACGTAGGTGCATTAGGATGGAATGGGTTCTTGACTTTTGGTATTATGTATTATTTGATACCTAGAATATTCAGAACACAACTGTATTCAAAGAAACTTGCTAATACACACTTCTGGATAGGTACTTTGGGTATTGTTTTCTATACCGTTCCTATGTATTGGGCCGGATTCATGCAAAGTCTTGCATGGAAGGAATTTACACCAGAAGGTACTTTAAAATATCAATTTTTAGATACAGTAAAACAAATGCAACCATTTTACTTAATGCGTGGAATTGGTGGTGTTTTATTCCTGATAGGTGCTTTGGTAATGGCATACAACTTGATCAAGACTGTGAAAATGGGTAGTGTACTGAATGATGAACCTACTGAAGCAGCTCCATTGAGTAAAGTTTATGTTCCTCATGCCACACAACACTGGCACAGATGGATAGAAAGTCGCCCTATTCAAATGTTAGTGCTGAGTTTAGTATTGGTAGCAATAGGTGGTGCGATAGAAATGATACCTACTTTCTTGGTAAAATCTAATATCCCTACAATTGCAAGTGTTAAACCATATACACCATTAGAACTGCAAGGACGTGATATTTATGTGAGGGAAGGTTGTTACCTGTGTCATAGCCAAATGATCCGTCCATTCAGAAGTGAAGTGGTAAGATATGGTGAGTACTCTAAAGCCGGTGAATTCATTTACGACCATCCGTTCCAATGGGGTAGTAAACGTACTGGTCCTGATCTGGCACGTATTGGTGGTAAATATCCAAATAGCTGGCATTTCAACCATATGTATGAGCCATCCAGTATCTCGCCTGGAACAATTATGCCTAATTATCCATGGTTATTTAAAAATGATCTAGATACAGCAATAACACCTGCTAAGATAAGAGCTATGCAGACTTTGGGTGTACCTTACCCTGCAGGATTCGATATAATAGCAAATGCAGATCTGATTCGTCAAGCGGAGGGAATACGTGATAATCTTGCTAAAGACAATATCAAAGTGAAGAGTGATAAAGAGATCGTTGCACTGATAGCTTATCTGCAAAGAGTGGGTACAGATATCAAACTGGAACATAAAACAGTAGATAAAAAGTAACCAATAAATTATTTAGGTATGAAATTCATCAATTATTTGGAGCATATAACCGGGGTTGGAATCTTCCCTCTTATTTCACTCATAATATTCTTTGTATTCTTCACGGTATTGCTTTTATGGGTATCGAAAGCGGATAAGAAGTATATCAATATGATGAAAAGCATTCCTTTCCCGAGTAATGAAAATGAATAATTATTAGTCAATATCAAAAGGCATAACATGCGATTAAATAATAAAATATCCCTGATCATTGCAGCAGCCATCCTGCTTCTTCCATCTGTTGTTCTGGCTAATGTTCCTAGTGGACAGGCAAAGGACGGTGGTTATAACATGGTACTTATCAGTTTGATAGGTTTGATGTTGGTTTTGCTGTTCGTAATATGGATGCTGGCAAGTACGTTGCGCCAATTAGCTACTGCAGTAAGAGATAAGATGCGAATAGAAAAGGATAAGGCATCAGGAGTCATTAAGGCCATGCTATTATTCTTTGCATTAAGTATCCCTTCTTTAAATGCAAAAGCTGCTGCTGTGGCTGATACAACATCAAAGGCAATTGCTCCTGTTTCTAAGTACATCGACGGTATAGCAAAAGATGACTTTTATACGATAATGATGGTCATCGCGCTTGAGCTTATTGTTGTCTTTGCATTGGTCATCTATATCAGAATGTTGCTTCGTGGCCTTAACAGTAAGGTAGAAGTGCCTGGTGTTGTAGAACCCAAAAAGAGTTGGTTTTGGGATGAATTTAATGCTGCAGCATCTATTGAGAAAGAAAAGGACATCCTTTTGGATCACAATTATGATGGAATACAAGAATTAGATAATAGTTTACCCCCATGGTGGAAATACGGTTTCTATTTAACAATAATCGTTGGGGTTATCTATTTATACCGTTTCCATGTATCACATGATGGCATGAGTCAGAAAGAAGAATATGCAGCTGAAATGCAGAAAGGTGAAGATGATAAGGCAGCATATCTTGCAAAATCTGCAAATAATGTAGATGAGAATACAGTAACACTTCTTACTGATCCTACTGCAATTGGAGAAGGTAAAGATTTATTCCAAAAGAATTGTATTGCTTGCCATTTGGCAGATGGTGGTGGTGTAGTAGGCCCTAACCTTACTGATGAATACTGGTTACATGGTGGTGGAATAAAGGATATATTCAAAACAATCAAGTATGGTTGGCAAGATAAAGGAATGAAGAGCTGGAAAGATGATTTTTCGCCTAAGCAAATACAGGAATTAGCAAGTTTTGTAAAATCATTAAGAGGAACACATCCTGCAACCCCTAAGGCTCCACAAGGTGAATTGTACATAGAGGCAGGTTCAGAGTCTAATAAGGCAGATAGTTCTAAGAGATAGTTCCAAGAATAGCGCATACTATTCAAATGGTAGCGACAAAATAGAGTAAATGAACAATAGTAGTAGTAAGGACCCGAAGATAGATTCCTTTAGGAATAAAATTTCAACCGTAGATCAAAAAGGGAAACGCGTATGGCTTTTCCCTCAAAAACCAGGAGGTCGTCTATATACAGCACGAACTTTGGTTACGTTAGTCTATTTGTTGGTCTTTTTTGGATTACCGTTTATAAAGTATAATGATCATCCAATCTTTCTTATTAATATTCTTGCTCGCAAGTTTATCTTGTTCGGGCAAATATTTTGGCCGCAAGATTTTTTCATTTTTGCATTGGGAATGATCGTTTTTATAGTGTTCATTGCTCTTTTTACGGTTGTTTTTGGTAGGATATTTTGTGGATGGGCTTGTCCTCAGACCATTTTCATGGAAATGGTTTTTCGTAAAATAGAATATCTGATAGAAGGAGATGCACAAGCACAGAAAATGCTTACCAATGGTCCTTGGAATACAGAGAAAATACTGAAGAAAGGAACTAAGATCATTGTTTTCTGGGCAGTAAGTTTTCTTATTGCAAATACTTTCTTAGCATATATAATAGGGGTAGATGAGTTAGGGAAATTGATCACAGAACCTTTGTCTCAGAGTATTGGTACACTTTTCTCTCTCATAATATTTACTTCTGTATTCTTCTTTGTATATCTATGGATGAGAGAACAGGTATGTACAGTGATATGCCCTTACGGACGTATGCAAGGAGTACTACTAGATAGAGATTCTGTAATAGTAGCATATGATTATAAAAGAGGGGAGGAGAGAGGGAAGTTTCATAAGAATGAAGTTCGTTCTATTGGTGATTGCATTGATTGTGCACAATGTGTAAAAGTTTGCCCTACAGGTATTGATATTCGCAATGGCACTCAATTGGAATGTACTAACTGTACAGCCTGTATTGATGCCTGTAACAAAATGATGAGTGCTGTAGGGCTGCCTACAGGATTGATAAGATATGCTTCTGAAAATAATATCTCAAATAAAGAGCCTTGGCACCTGACATGGCGCATGAAAGCATATACAATTGTTATGTGCCTATTGTTAGGGGTATTAACTTGGTTGCTTGCCAGTAGAACAGATGTTGGTGTTACCGTGTTACGTACACCTGGGCAATTGTATCAAGAACAACCTAATCATCAAATGAGTAACTTGTATAGTTATAAGATCCTAAATAAGACGTTTAGAAATAAAGAGATAGTTTTAAAGCCCGAGAATTTTGTAGGTACTATTAAATTAGTAGGAGAGACAAAGTTGTTAATACCCAAAGAAGGAATAGTGGCAGGTACAATGTTTATTTTTATTGATAATGATAAGATCAAAAACAGGAAGACTCAATTGAAAATTGGTGTTTACGAAGGAAATGAAAAGATTAATACTATTAGTACCTCTTTCTTAGGACCGTTTGATGGTAATTAATTGTTGAACTCTAATATATAACTATATGAAACTAGGATGGGGATGGAAAATTGCTGTATTGTATGGTGGCTTTGTTGCACTCATACTTGTTTTAGTAATAGCCAGCAATTACCAAAAAATTGATCTAGTATCATCTAAATATTATGATGCTGAATTGGCTTATCAAAAGGTTATTGATGCAGATAAGAACCAGACAGCATTATCGATGCCGGTAAATATACACGCTAATGAAAGTGCCGTATCCATCGAGTTTCCTGAAATGTTCAAAGACAAAGCAATAACAGGTGATATTGAGTTTTATGCTCCTGTAAATTCTGAATGGGATCGTAATTTTCAAATCAATACACAAAATAACATTGCTACTATATTACGTAGTTCTTTGCGTAATACTCGTTATACTGTCAAGGTTAGTTATAAAGTAGATGGTAAAGACTATTACCAAGAATCTGAAATATTTTTGCACTCATAATGAATAATGTAACTCTTACAATGGCGCTACTTATGGGCTTCACAGGCAGCCTGCATTGTGCAGGTATGTGTGGGCCTATCATGTGGATAATGCCATTTCAAGTTTATTCAGGGTTTAAAAAAGCTATTGCTATCGCGTTGTACCATGCGGGTAGGATTTCTGTATATGCGCTAATGGCTGTCGTTTTACATTCCTTTAGAAGCCTTTTTGCTCCGCAAGTACAACAATCTATTTCTATTATTCTTGGATGCGGTATGTTATTGATTGGCATACTTTCTTTTATTCCCAATCATTCCTTGAAAGTTAGACTACCTTGGACTGAATATGTAAAAAGTAAATTAGGTAGTGTAATTGGTAAGCCCGGGCTTATTATGCTTACTTCTGCCGGATTATTAAATGGTTTACTTCCTTGTGGGCTTGTATATATGGCACTTTCAGCATCAATGTCGGTACCTACTTCTATCAACGCTGTCGCTTTTATGTTTGCATTTGGTGTAGGTACTGTGCCTATGTTGATTGGGATAACAATTTTGAAAAGTAAGTTGTCTTTTTTGCAGTATAGGCAAATCAAGAAATTAGTTCCAATTGTTGTTTTTGTTTTCGGTTTTCTTTTTATTCTTCGAGGTATGAATTTAGGTATACCTTATATCAGTCCTAAAGTTGAAGTTGCCCAACATGGGATAAAATCATGCTGTTGTCATAAGTAATTTTCGAAATATAATCTATTGTAATAGATAATATATATATCTAAAATAATCTTATACGAAAATTAAAAACTGATTTTAATCAGTTTTTTAGCTGATTTCGGTCATCAGTATCGAAACGTTAGCTATAGATATTTGTTATTATGTCAGATGATAATTCCACGATAACTCAATTAGATTCGGATTTAAAGAAAATCAAGGTACTTTTGAGCATGCCATTTACTTCTTTAAATAATGATTCTTTTCAGGCACTATTCAATTATGCAAGTATTGGTATATTGATTACCAATTCTAGGGGTGAGATATTAATGGCAAATAAATACATAGATCACCAATTTGGTTATAGTGAGAATGAAATTATAGGCCATGAAATTGAGACATTAATACCACCACGGTATAAAGACCGCCACGTTCAACATCGTGAGAAATATACAAATGACCCACATAGTCGACCTATGGGTTTGGGTATGGAGCTATCTGCATTAAGAAAAGATGGTTCTGAATTTCCTGTAGAAGTAAGTTTGGGTTACTATAGTGTAGGTGGAGAAAAATATGCGTTAGCTTTTATTACTGATATTACTCAAAGAAAGGAAACTGAACAAGCAATTATTCAACTGAATGCACATCTAGAACAAAAAGTAAAAGAAGATACTCAATCTTTGGCTTTAACTGTTGAACAATTAAGTAATCAGATTAAAGAAACAGAGAGGAAGGATATTGAATTACAGAGAGTCAATAATTTTTTGAATAATATCTGGAATCATGCTGGTGCTATCATTTTTGTTTGCGATAAGAATGGTGTAGTACAATTTTTTAATCCTGCTGCTGAAAAGGCATTAGGGTATTTATCTTCTGAAATTGTAAACAAGCATACCTTAGATATTTTCCACACTCCAGATGAGCTGGAAAGTAGAGCTGCAGAGCTTTCAGAAGAATTGGGAAAAACGATCAAGCCTAATTTTGAGGTTTTTGTAGCTATCAACCAATTGGGAAAAGGTACAGATCAGGAATGGCATTATTTAAGAAAAAATGGAAGTAATTTTTTCGTTTCGTTAGATGTAACACCTCTTAAAGATGCTCGTAACAATATAACCAGCTATTTAGGAATAGCGATTGATATTTCTGAAAAGAAAAAAGCTGAAGGAGAATTACGAGCTGCTCTACAAAAGGAAATGGAATTGAATGAATTGAAGTCTCGATTTGTGTCAATGGCATCCCATGAATTTAGAACACCCTTAAGTGCCATTGCTTCGTCTGCTTTTCTTTTATCAAAATACTCAAAAACAGAAGAACAAACTCAAAGAGAAAAGCATATACATAGAATTACATCATCTGTAACCTCATTAACAGAAATTTTAAATGACTTCCTGTCTGTAGGAAAGATCGAAGAGGGGAATATCCATCCTCATTATAGCGAGTTTAATGTCAAGGTGATAATGGGTAATATGATACAGGAAGTTAATCACTTGTTGAAAAGCGGTCAAAATATATCATATGAACATATAGGAAATGAATGCAATGTCTTTTTAGATCCCTCTATGTTAAAACACATTGTCATTAATTTATTATCTAATGCTATTAAATTTTCTCCTGAGAATAGCACTATTCATTTCCGTACTGAGAAAAATAGTAATAAATTCATGCTTTCTGTAAAAGACCAAGGTATTGGAATACCTGAAGAAGAACAACAAGAATTATTTAAGAGATTTTTCCGTTCTTCTAATGTCACTAATATACAAGGTACCGGACTTGGGTTGCATATTGTGAAAAAGTATGTGGAATTAATGAATGGCACAATATCATGCAAGAGTAAACTAGGAAAGGGTACAGAATTCATACTTGAATTTTAATTACAAAAAAACGAAATGCAATGAAGACAATTCTCGTTATTGAGGATAATGAAGACATCAGAGACAATGTAGCAGAGATACTTATGTTATCTAACTACAAAGTGATAATGGCAATAAATGGTAAGGATGGTATAGAAAAAGCACAAAAATATCTACCCGACCTAATTATTTCAGATATCATGATGCCAGGAGTAGATGGATATGGCGTTTTGCATGTTTTGCATAAAGACCCCAAAACACAAAATATCCCATTTATCTTTTTAACATCTAAAAGCGAGCGTAGTGATTTTCGGGCTGCTATGGAGTCTGGAGCTGATGATTATATCACCAAGCCATTTGCTGGTAATGAATTACTGAGCGCAATAGAAGGACGTTTTCATAAATTGGATATTATGAAGAAAAATTTAACTCCTGATCTGACAGGGTTAAATGAACTGATGAGCTCAATAGGTAATGCAAAGACATTGGAAGACCTTACTAATGAAAGTAATACCAATGTGTTTAAGAAAAAGCAGATCATTTATAAAGAAGATGCTCACCCGCATTATCTATACTATATAATTAAGGGTAAAGTAAAAACTTATAAGACGCACGAGGACGGAAAGGATCTTGTTATAGATCTTTATAATGAAGGTGATTTTATAGGTTATGTTTCTTTATTGGAAGCTACTTCTTATAAAGAAACTGCAGAAGCAATTGAAGAGACAGAATTAGCCTTGATACCTAAAAAAGATTTCGAAGAGCTAGTAAACAGTAGCCCGTCTATTGCCAAGAAATTTATTGGTTTGCTGGCAAAGAACCTGATTGAAAAGGAAAAACAACTCTTAGGTATTGCCTATAATACTTTGCGTAAAAAAGTAGCTGACGCATTAGTAAATATGCTGAATAAATATCACGAGAATAAGAAAGAACCATTTTCCATTGATATCAGTCGTGATGATTTGGCAACTATCGCCGGTACAGCTACAGAGTCACTGATCCGTACATTAAGTGATTTCAAGAGTGAGAACTTAATAGATATTCAAAGAGGGAAGATCATCATTACAGATAGTAAACCGTTGGAGAACCTGATCAGATAATTGGATATCATTAGCAAAATCAACCTATATAACAAAGAAGGTCCTTTTTAGGGCCTTCTTTGTTATATAGATATTGCTTTTTGTTCCCATTTCTTTATGTAAACAATAATTCCTTTTATTACACCGAAAAAGTAACCTAAATTGTAGTTGTAAAAACCATTCAAAATACCTTTGAATAATGTATTTTGTTGTATTTGATTGCAAAAAGAATTAGTAGGTGCTGATAGATAATCACGGAAGGGCAATAAACTATATGCGGCTAGCAGTTACCGACAGGTGTAACCTTCGGTGTTTTTACTGTATGCCCGAAGATGGAATTAATTGGTTATCCAGAGCGGAATTGATGAGTTATGAAGAAATGCTACTGCTTTGTAGTGTTTTGATAGGAATGGGCATTACCAAAATACGCATAACTGGTGGTGAGCCATTTGTAAGAAAAGATATCATGGAGTTTCTATCTGAGCTTTCTAAAATGAAAGGTTTGCTGGAACTATCTATTACCACTAATGGAGTATTGACTGCACCATTTGTTCCAGAGTTAAAAAAAATAGGTATCCATTCTGTAAATCTGAGTATGGACACTTTGGATAGGGGCAGATATTTTGCTATAACTCACAGGGATGAATTACCAGCAGTACAATCAACACTTGATGAATTATTGAAACATGGTATGGATGTGAAGTTGAACAGTGTCGTAATGGATGGAAAGAATACTCAAGACATTCTACCAATGATAGCGCTCAGTAAAGAACTGCCTCTGAGTGTGCGATTTATCGAAGAAATGCCTTTTAATGGTATAGGAAGCCATTATTCTCAACTGGCATGGAACCATGTACGCATACTCAATACTATACGTGATGTTTATCCCGATATTCAAAAAATAGCAGACCCTGCCTATTCAACATCTTACAATTATCAAATACCTGGACATAGAGGTACTGTTGGTGTCATAGCCGCATATTCCCGTTCATTTTGTGGTACATGTAATAGAATTCGGATTACTCCAGTAGGTATGTTGAAAACTTGTTTATACGATGACGGAGTGTTGAATATCAAGAAAATGATGCGTGATGGAAAGATGGAGAATGACATACAAGCAGCAGTAATAAATGCTATCAGTCATAGAGCATCAAATGGTTGGGAAGCTGAAAATAATAGGACAGGAAATCATGAATTCCATGAGTCAATGGCAACAATAGGAGGTTAATTAATTTTCATTCTAACATTTAGGAAATAATAATCAGGTATATGATCCTTGTTGAAGAAGCTGAAAAAATAATACTATCAGAATCCCAAGATTATGGTATAGAAGAAGTGCTATTAGAAAAAGCTATGGGCAGGATACTGGCTGAAGATATTAATGCTGATAGGGACCTGCCACCATATGATAGAGTAACTATGGATGGTATTGCATTAAATTATGATGCATATAAGAGAGGCGTTCGTACTTACAATGTAATAGGTGTACAGGCTGCAGGAGACTTTCCAATAGAGATCAAGAATCCAAATGAGTGCATTGAAATTATGACAGGTGCCGCATTGCCGAGTAGTGTAGATACTGTAGTGAGATATGAAGATGTAATAATAGAAAATGGTACTGCAAAAATCATTATTGATAATGTAAGAATAGGGCAGAGTATACACCTGCAAGGTGTAGACAAAAAGCAACAAGATGTAATTGTAACTGCCGATAAGCTTGTTGACCCTGTATTGATAAGTGTTGCAGCATCTGCTGGTAAGTCTAAATTGTTTGTGAAAAAATTACCAACAGTACTGATAGTATCAACTGGGAATGAACTTGTAAATGTGGATGTTATTCCGAACCCATATGAGATAAGGCGGTCTAATGATTTTATGCTGAATGCAGCATTGAAACCTTTTCATATTGACGCAGATATGCTACATATAGGAGATGATACTGAATTAATAAAGGACAGTCTAAAAATGTCTTTGGATAAGTATGATGTGATTATCCTTAATGGCGGAATATCGATGGGGAAATTTGACCACATCCCTGAAGTTTTAGCTGAATTGTCTGTACAAATGCTATTTCATAAAGTGAAACAAAGACCAGGCAAACCATTTTGGTTTGGGAAGCACACTAGAGGCGCAAAAGTGTTTGCATTTCCCGGTAATCCTGTTTCAGCATTCATGTGTTTTAATAGGTATTTCATTCCTTGGTTGAATTCTTCATTAGGTATAAACGATAGCCCGATAAATGCGATTTTGAATGAAGATATTGGTTTCGATGCACCCTTGCAATATTTTTTACAAGTTAAGGTAAAGATGAGCAATATAGGGGAGTTGATAGCGATCCCCATAGAAGGTAATGGTTCAGGAGATTTTTCGAATTTACTATTGTGCGATGCATTTATGGAACTACCAATGGAACGTAATAACTTTATTAAAGGTGAAGTATATAGGATATGGCCCTTCACGCAATGTTTCTTGAATAATATCAATAACAGTTAAATATGAGTGACCTTACACATATTGATGAAGCCGGCAAAGCAGCAATGGTAGATGTGAGCGGAAAGCAAATGTCTTTGCGTATAGCTAGAGCCCAAAGTATAGTGGTATTGCCAACTGAGGTAATGAGCCAATTAGTAGCAGGTGATATACAAATGCCTAAGGGCTCAGTGTTTCAGACAGCTAGGATTGCAGGTATTATGGCTGCAAAAAAAACGGGGGAACTGATACCCTTATGTCATCCATTAGGATTAGATAATTGTAAGATAGAAATATATTTAAATGAAAAAAATGAGGTTGTAATAGACTGTACAACGAGTATTACCGCTAAAACAGGTATAGAATTGGAAGCTCTTGTTGGTGCTACAATAGCTGCACTGACGGTTTATGATATGTGCAAAGCCATTAGTCATGATATTGTGATAAAAGAAACCAAATTAATGGAGAAAACAGGAGGCAAGCGTGATTTCAAAAGGGCATAAAAAGCATAAAGACCTTGTTCGTGCCAGCTATGGTAGCTATGGCAGAAATGAGTGGGCCATATTGGGTACAGACTGCAATAACATCAAAGCTATTGCAAATAAGATAATGCAAACCCTCTCTACAACATACAAGTGCGCATATATTGATACAAAACATACAAAAGGTGATACGGCAGAACCCTTACCCGATCATTTAGCTTCTGGTTGCATCATTGAGAATATTGACCATTTAACTTATCAACAATTTAATTACCATAAAAAAATCACTGATAACGAGTATAAGCAGTTGTTTTCTCAGACTGATATAGTGTTGGTAAATGGCAATCATCATCAAGCTAAATCTCAAATAATAGTTATTGATAGTTATAAAAAATTATCATTACAAAAAAGAGTAGATCAACTCAATAATGTTCAATTGATATTGTTAGCTGATAATGAAGATGAAGTTTTCGATTTTATTAAAGTTACTGTTAAAGGTTGGGAACAATTGCCAATTTGTAAGGTAAGTAATATAGAGGCTGTTATTCAATTTGTTGAACAGCAAATGAAACAAGCAGTTCCTTTTTTAAATGGATTAGTATTAGCTGGTGGGAAGAGTGTACGAATGGGATATGACAAAAATGAAATCAAATGGCATGGCAAAGAGCAGATGTATTTTATGTATGATATGCTACAGCAATACTGTAAGGATGTATATATATCTTGCCGACATGACCAACAATTGACTATCTCTGGAAATTATAAATCATTGCCAGATACATTTACGGATCTTGGCCCTTACGGTGCTATTCTTTCTGCTTTTCGTAACGATCCTAATGTCGCATGGCTGGTTATAGCTTGCGATATGCCTTTGTTAAGTAAATCTACAATAGAGTATTTAGTAGATAGCAGATCTACAACTCATATTGCTACCACTTTCCAAAGCCCGCATGATAACTTGCCAGAGCCACTGATCACGATTTGGGAGCCTAAGAGCTACCCGGTTTTACTTTCTTTTTTATCACTAGGATCTACGTGTCCGAGAAAAGTACTGCAAAAAAATGAGATACACATGATATCAGCATTCAACACAAGTGAACTTATGAATGTGAATACACCTGAAGATATAGAGACTGTCAAATCAATTATTAAGCAAAATAATATTGGCAAGCAATGACCCAGGAATACTTGAGATATAGCTGTCAAATTGCATTGCCTGGATATAATGAGATAACTCAATCTCGTTTGCAACAAGCCAAAGTGTTGATTGCTGGTGCAGGTGGATTGGGTTGCCCTGCAGCTCAATATCTTGTAGCGTCGGGAGTTGGTACAGTTGGCATTGCTGATCACGATACTATATCAATCACTAATTTGCACAGACAGATTTTGTACACACATGCAGATATAGGACTAAAAAAAGCTCAGGTAGCCACAGCAAAACTACAATTGCAGAATCCTTTAGTACATATTGCTGAACATGATATACAGGTCAATTCAGAAAATGTTTTAGAGCTTATTGCACTTTATGATATTGTTGTAGACTGTACAGACAATTTTGATACAAGATATTTACTGAATGATGCATGTGTATTGTTGGGCAAGACTTTAGTATACGGAGCTATCTATCAATACGAAGGGCAATTAGGGGTATGGAATGTGGTAAATTCGGATGGTACTCGTAGTCCTAATTACAGAGATCTATACCCTCATGTAGATGCCACTCAAATACCGAATTGTGCTGATGGAGGTGTATTACCTACTCTGGCTGGTATAATAGGATGTATGCAGGCCAATGAAGTGATCAAATATTTAGCAGGAGTGGGTGAGATATTGTCGGGAAAATTGTTGATCATAGATGTGCAAACATTGCAGAGCCATATTATTAATATTGGGCGGGCTACTAAGACACAAATTGTTGAACTAACAAGGACAATATTAGTAAAGTCTATTTCTGTTAATGATTTAAAGGATAATTTACATTCAGACAAATACTGTCTTATTGATATTAGGACAAATGAAGAACGTGAAAAATATCATATTGGCGGAAAGCATATTCCTTTACACTTATTATGTTTAGAGAAATCATATCTTGTGGGTAAACCAGTTGTTTTATACTGTTCTACAGGAAAAAGAAGTGCTGAAGCAGTAAGGATGTTATTGAAGGAAACCCCTGATATTGAAATATATTCACTGGCTGGTGGCTTGAAGGCCTGGCAGGAAGCAAATTTATGATTCCTTCAAAAAATAAATTGTTATGAAATTATCTGTTTTATTGTTCTTACTCATTTTTTCTTTTAATGTCTTAGGACAAGAAAAGGTAAAAGCGAGCAATGAGTTTAGTATTGTTGGGAAAGTAAAAAGAGAATTAACCTTTACGATAAAGGATATTGATACTTTTCCTAGTCAGCAGATAGGAGATCTAGTTGTTACAAATCATAATGGAGAGAAGAAGGGTACTGCTTCAAAGATGAGAGGAGTTTTGCTGAGCAAGATTCTTGAGAAAGTTGAATTTGCGATTGAAAGCCCTAGAAAGTTAAATGAATTCTACATTGTTTTAGAAGATTCAGACGGATATAGGATTCTGTATTCATGGAATGAATTGTTTAATTCTGATACTGGGGACCATGTTTTTATCGTAACAGAAAAGAATAGTGTTCAATTGCAAAACATGGAAGATAGAATATTAGTTGCTACTACAAGTGACCATAAAACAGGAAGAAGGTATATTAAAGGATTGGTCAAAATTATAATTGGAAGCACTTCTTAGCTCAAAGTGTCTTATGGGTGTGCTGATACCCAAATATCGCCATCTTCGAATATTTCTTTTTTCCAGATTGGGACAGTTTGTTTCAATGTGTCAATAAGATATCTGCACGCATCAAAAGCAGCATCTCTATGAGCAGCAGCTACTGCAATAATAACAGGCACATCTCCTACATGTAGAATTCCGGTACGGTGATATATTAACACACTTTTTAATGACCATTTATCAACTGCATTTTTAGCCAATTTTCTCATTTCTATAAGAGCCATGGTTTCGTATGCTTCAAATTCTAGTCTAAGGACTTTTTTCCCTTTTGTATTGTCGCGTACTGTACCTATAAATACATCGATACCTCCACAGTCGTCCGATTGTACTTTATTGATACATTGTTGAATATTAAGTATTTCTTCAGTTATTACAATATCAATCATTTGTTTTTTTTTAACCGCCGCTAACAGGTGGTATAATGGCAATTTCATTCCCTGGTTGCAGAACATGGTCAGATGATGCATATTCATTATTTACAGCTATCATGAATGATGCAAGTTTTTGTAATCTTGGGTATTGTTTTTCTAATAATATGCGTAGTTCCTTTACTGTAGCGCCTGCATGTAATTCTACTAATGTTGAAGTACTACCTAGTATCTCTTTAGCAATTCCAAATGCTAATATTCGTAAAGTCATGATACTTAATATTTATTTTATAGATGTAGGTGTTTAAATAGTACTTCAGTCCCGGCAATGAATACTAATAATGCTGTTGCTCTACGTATAATAAGTACATTGAATTTTGAAGCACTCAAATGTGAGCCTATTTGCCCTCCAATAAAAACAGCTATACATAGCAACAATAGTCTATTATAGTTAATATCATTACTAATATTTGATATCTGTCCTAAAATACCTGAAATAGAGTTGAATAATATAAAAATACTGGCAGTAGCTGCAATTTTCTTTGCTTTATCCCATTTCATAAGATTTAGTAAAGGGGATAGGAAAATACCACCGCCTATACCCACCAATCCGGATAGGAATCCAATTATGCCACCTATTGAGCCATCTTGTATGTAGGCATACGCACCATTTCTGTTTTTAATACCATCGTTTACAGATTTGGTTTTAATCCATAGTAAAACAGAAGCAATCAATAAACTGAAACCCAAAATAATAAAAAACACATCCTGACTTATTTTTAATCTTGCTCCCAGAAATGACATTGGAATACTTATGGCTACCAAAGGGATGATCTTTTGCCAGTTTACTTGTTTTTTGCTTATGAATACAAGTGTGCCGCTTGTTACTACAATGATATTGCAAGCTAGTGCTATTAGGCGAATCTCATTAAATGGAAGTTCATACATAGCTAAAATTGCTAGATAGCTAGAGCCACCACCCAATCCTACAGTTGCATATGCAAATGCAATTATTAAAAAGAATAAAAGGATCTCCCAATGAGACATTGATAGTATTTATACTTAAAAATAAGCATCTTTATTAGCATAAATGAGTATTCAATATTTTACCATTGGAATTGACAAAAATGCAATTGTCAGACAGAATATTATTTCAGCCTGACAATTGTATATTAGTTACTGATATTTGAGACTTGTTAGTGTCTTACATTAATATAAATACTTAATTTTTATATGCATTAACAGTGATATTGTCAAATCGATCATTTCCTGATGTAGCAGAAGAAACACCTACAAATGATATTTTAACAGCGAATTTTGGGTTGTTATCAACACCAGCTAAACCTGTGAAGTCATAACTGAATACATTAGTACTAATCCATGTGGTATCTGCAGCTGCTGTAAGGTCTATTCCTGCACCTATTAAGCTACTATAGTTTATACCATCTGTAGTATAACTTACAGTACTAGTTTGAGCGCCACTATTTGAGCGCATAGCTGCTATAGTAAGTATTGGGCTTTTATATCCAGTTGTTGGGATATTCAAGATCATGTATGTGGATGGGTTACGAACACGAAGTGCCCCTCCAATAACTCCTGTGTCAGTAAGTTTAGCATTGAATACTGTACCTGGAGTATATTGATCGTATGCATCAGGTACTGCAGTACTAGGAGGGATAACTATCTTCGGAGTATCTGTGATAGCGGTATCCGCTGTAAAGTTGACACTTAACAAATTAGTAGAGCTATTGAAATTCCAATAATGTAATAATACTCTTGTCCCAGGGTCTATAACAACATTAGATGCCGGAGAAACTCTGTCTTTAATGCAGGATGCTGCAACAACAGTTAAAATAGATAATATGATAAATATACGTTTCATAATATGTTATGATGAGATGTTAACTGAAAATTGATTGTGGTGATATTAATATGTTAAAAAGTAAGTTGCCATCCTAATCTGAAACGCGCATTGTATTTAATAGGATCTTGTTGAGTATCTTCGGTAAGCGGGTGGTCGTAATTGAATTTTATACAGTTTTTAAACCCGTTCAATTGATATGCATATCCAATTGTTAACCATTCTTCTTTACCAACGATCAAATCATTATAATTGATATTTTCATAACGTACAGAGAATACAGAGCTTATATGTTTCCAAAAATAATTGAGTTGTAATTGGGTACCTCCTGCATGCACTACGTTGTGATTGATATTTGATGAAGTTCCTTCAAAAATTGGGTCTGTTGCTTTTGAAGGACGGAGATCATTAAAGTCACTTTCAAATTGTAATGAAATACTTTTGTACATAACATTTGCATCAAAACCATATTTAAGATTTTCTCCATCTACTATTCGCACTCCGTATGTTCCTTCAGAACCGGCTGGGATTGTACTTGTACCATTTTGAGTTTTATTCATGTATCTAACATTAGCACCTAGACGAAATATTGGGGTAGGTACACCTATTTGATCCACTTCGGTGTAATCCATTTTTGATGGATATGATACGTCTACACGGCCAACATATTCAGGATTGCCACTAGCATCATTATCGGCATTGCCTATAACCATTTCACCTAAACCACTATAAACACCACCATACATGTTGATTCTTTTATTCCAAAGACTTTTGCTAAGGGTTATGCCCAGATCCCTTCTTGCAAAAAAATTACCATCACAGAGGTAACCATGAGACCAGAATGAATTGTTATATCGGTCATCCATTGAACCCATAGAATATGGTAATTTGTCATATCCTAATTTGATCTGTATTGGCAATCCTTTATAAATAAAATATGCTGCTTTTACACCAGGTGCGAATGGGTCAGCTGCTGCACCACCCCCTAGACCACCTGCACCAGCAGTTGCATTGATAGCAAGATCATTAAAATCTACTTGTAATTCAAACTCTATATTTTTACCATGACGGCCTACCAAATCTAGTTGGGCATCTTTAATATAGAAATTATTTTTCTTGTAGCTTGTTTGCCCCACTTTTAGCATTTGGTATTGATAGTAAGAGGCAACAATGCCTTTTATTTCCAGTACATTTTCACCAGCTGTCAAAGTATATTGGGCTGATACAGTAGTTGTTGCAGCTACTGATAGTAATAATGAAATTCCTAATAGTTTATTCATTGTTTGTTGGTAGGTTTTTAAAGTAATAAATACGGCTTAGTTTATCGGATGTAATTATGATATTGCTATTTTTATCGAATGCTAAACCTTCTGGATTTAAAACATTGATACTATACTCTTCTTTTACTTCATACGTGTTAGGATCGCAGCGCATTATTGACATATCCATATCGCTCAGTAAATACATTTGTCCTTTATACCAACGTGCTGCAGAAATATCTCGAACTCCAGAGAATGGGTATTGTTTCAATACTTTGAAGTTTTCATCCATTTCAAAGATTACTATTGGATTCTTTTCAGATATCATTATGAAACATTTCTTTGTTTCGTTGTATGTAAGTGATTCGAAACCACTATTTCTAGGGCCATCATATGGAGTGTTGTATGTATAGACTAATGAAAGGTCTTTTTTGTTGTATTTATATACTTTTCTTCCACTTTCGTCGGCAACAAACACATTATTATCCTTAATCTCTACACCCTCAAAGTCAAGACCTTTTTCAGGTGCCTTCCTAATCACTTTACCACTTATTTCACATTCATATAGTGTACCAGTATGATCACTCACTACGAACATATGATTAGTCTCTTGATCGTATACAACATCAGATGGTTCAGAAATTTCGGTTGGGATAAAATGTTCGAATTTGAGTTTATGGTGAGGGACACCTTTGTAATTATAAGATGACAACACTATTGATGTTATTAATGCAAAGAAAAAAATCAAATAGCGCATGTGTTAAGCTTTGAAGATGAACCTATTATGAGGTCATCGTTTTGCAAATGATTAATAATCTTGCAAAAGTTGCTTTTGCTTATTAATGTCACATTATGCAAAGGTTACCAAATCGTTAAGGCGTTTTTAGGATTACGCTAATGTAAATCCTAGTTAACTCAATGGTAACATTTACGTAATAAATGAATTACTTAAGAAGTATTCTTTTGCATGAAACAAATAAAAACATGAAAAAAAATCTACTACTCACATTACTCTGTACTATTACTTTAGTGTTTTCTTATTCTAATACGAACGGTCAAACATTGATTCATTATTGGAATTTCAATAATGATACCGGGACATATCATTACCCTACTATTCCTCCTATACATTCCAGCTATTCTATAATTGATACAAATATTGCTGTTATGTTTTATGAAGCTCAATATCCCGGGGTGTCTTCTACAAACCCTACTTATTTAGATAATACAACAGGGGACACTGCTGTTGGTGGTAATTTGAATGCTAGAATGGGTTCTGCTGCAGGTACTTGTATACGTCCACGTAACCCTAGCGATAGTATGCAATTGACATTTCATATTCCATCAACAGGGTATAAGAATTTAGTTATCAAGTTTGAAACTGAAAGAACCACTAACGGAGCACAGCAACAAGTTTTTGATTATAGTGTAGATAGTGGTATGACATATATTCAAACAGGATTATCTGCTATAATGGATACGCCGGTGGTATCACCTTTATGGGGATTGGTAACAATTAATATTAATGATCCAAATGCTAATAACAACCATAAATTGTTATTTAGAATGAGATTTGTTAATGGAAGCACTAATACTAGTGGCAATGACAGAATTGATAATTTTTCAGTTGATGGAGATATAATACCAACGTCAATATCAAATGTTGCTAACGACAATGTATGTATATTATATCCCAACCCTGCAG
Organism: Bacteroidota bacterium; assembly: GCA_037144255.1. Taxonomy (GTDB): domain Bacteria; phylum Bacteroidota; class Bacteroidia; order Chitinophagales; family Chitinophagaceae; genus JBAWXE01. Next base: position 24,312 of record JBAWXE010000029.1, read on the forward strand.
TTGACAAAATAAATATATATACTTCAGAAGGCTCCAAGACTATATCTATTTTCAATATAGTAGGTCAGAATGTATTTTCTACAGAAAGTTCAGACAATAATGTAGCTGTGAATATTTCACAATTATCAACTGGTGTCTATTATGCAATTATTCGTATGAACAATGGAGATAAATCATATAGAGTGAAATTTGTTAAGCAATAATTATGAAATAAAATCTTATTGTTTAAAATAATTTTGTATAAATGGGGTGGCTAAATATAGCTACCCTATTTTTATTCCAAGTATACAAGTATTAAGAAATAGTTATCCAAATATTATCAAACTATACGGCAATACGTGCTTAATGTTTTAGTAACATTTAGCTAACCTCTTTTTCAATTTATGGCAACATTGGAGTTCTAATATTGCGAATGTTATGAAGTGTTCTAATTAATCAATAACGATTGAATTGAATATTTCTAATAAAACGCAAAGAACCATAAATATGAACAATTTCTACTCTGCACTTAAGGGTTTCATTAGTGTCGGCCCCAAAACTGAATTTTCTTCAAATAAAAGATTTGAAGATAGCCGTACAAAAGGATATATATATATGCTACTATTTGTAGCTATTTCATTATTTGCTACTGATGGTTTTTGCCAGACAATTACAACAACTGCCGGCTTTAGTACTTATAATAATGGTTCTTTTGGATACCAAAAAGTTAGTACGACAAGTGCAAGCCCTCTGTCATTTACGGTAGCAGGCTCATCATTATCGAACAGCATCGTTATCCATTCATCATCAACTGAATTTCAGTTATCGACAGTAAGTGCTAGCGGTTATAGCACAAGTGATATTACACTAACACAATCGGGTGGTACTGTTTCAAGTACAACTATTTATGTAAAGTTTGTTTCTACTGCTACTTCAGGTGTAAAAACAGGAACCTTGACTATAAGTAGTACAGGAGCTACTTCAAAAACTTTGTTAGTGAATGGTAATAGCCTTGCTACAGCAGCATTTACACCCGGTAATATTGCTGCTGTTAGAATTGGAGGTACTACAAGTTCAGCAAATGCTGTGTTTATAGATGAGTATAACAGTACACCATCGTCTATTGTTTCAACATTGACATTGCCTACTACAACATCTTCTCCCAACAATAGAATCACTGAAAGTGGATCAGCTACATCAGATGCACAGCTTACCAGATCCCCTTCAGGTAGATATTTGTTATTGTCAGGGTATGATGCTGCGACAGGAACAGCAAGTGTTACTGGCACAAACAATAAAGTAATAGCTATTATAGATTCTACAGGAAGTATCAATTCATCAACGGATATTGCTACCGGCACAAGTTCTAATAATACAAGAGGTGCAACTACAGATGGAACTAATATTTGGGTGTCAGCAGCTAGTGGTTTGTATGCCACTACCTTTGGTGCTACGGGCTCGAGTTTTACAACATTATTATCCACTAACACCAGACAAGCTTTTATTTATAATGGACAATTATACGCAAGTGGTAGTACAACATTCAACTCTGTAGGGTCAGGTTTACCAACATCTACAGGTCAAACATTAACTGGATTGATTACAGGTCTAACTGCGGTTTACCAATATTTTATTTGTCATGTTTCAGGTAAAGATGTGTTATATATTAGTGATTTTGCTGCAAGTGGTTTTATTCGTAAATATTATTGGAGTGGAACTACTTGGACAGCTGTAAATAGTGCTGCGGTTTCTAATCCAATGGGTATTACCGGAATTGTAAGTGGGAGTAGTGTTAAACTGTTTTATATTACGGGTACAGGTTCGGCAAATACATTGAATTCAATTACTGATAATGCTGGACCTACCGGCAATTTAACTATTGGAACCCCGGGTACAGTAACATGTGCTTCTGGAAATACTTTTCGTGGGTTAGCAAATACTCCCTCACCAACTGCTATTACCACAAGTGCTGCCAGTATTGCATTTGGTGATGTAGCAGTAAATACTAGTTCTACAGCAACTGCTATTAATATTGGTACCAGTTATATGACCACAGCTGATACAATTACATTACCAGCGGGTGTGCAAGCAGATACTACTGATGGTACATTCGGTACTCCACTCACCACAATTTTTACATTACCTAATCACTCATCTAATATTTATAGAAAAGTATATTTTAGATATACTCCCGGTGCCAGTATGGTAACTCTTAATAGTAATATTACTATTTCTGCTTATCAAGTGGATGGAACCTCTGTTTCAAAAAATATTGCTGTAACGGGTTATGGGGTGGTAGCTGCCACTGCATCTACAGGAGCTGTTACTGGACTTTCAACTACAGGTGCTACATTCAATGGAACTGTTAATCCGGGTAATGGAACAACAACAATTAATTTTACTTATCCATCTACTGTAGCTGCTACTCCATCCTCTATAGCATCAGGTGTATCTACTAACACTGCAGTTAATGCTGTGGTGACTGGTTTAAGTGTTAATACACAGTATACATATAATGTATCTGCTAATAATGTAACAGGTACTACTACTTCGGTAACACCTGTATCTTTTTATACATTGGCCAATGTACCGACAGCACCAAGTTTAGGGAATGCTACAGTTAGTAGCTTGGACGTATCTATAGGAAGTGGTGATGGAAATCCAGCTATTACTACCTATGCCATACAAGATACTGCCAGCAGTAATTATGTACAATCAAATGGCACATTAAGTGCATCAGCAGTATATCAGACAGCTGCTACATGGGGCACAAAGACTATATCTGGACTTAGTACCAATGTAAAATATGGCTTTAAAGTGATTGCTAAGAATGGTGCTGGAACTGCAACTGCATATAGCGGTACTGTAAGGAAATATACTCT
>JBAWXE010000030.1:0-27114 GCA_037144255.1 Bacteroidota bacterium
GCTGATGCACTAAACCCACTAACACTGCGGTCTCTTCTTCCCGATTGATCTTTTTCTTTTCTATCAAAGTATTTGCATTTGGATAAAAAAACCATCCCTATTAAGAGATGGTATATTTTACAAATTTAAGGTATTAGCGTTATATATGTCATAACAAACGTTCCTGTTCGCGGAGCCAACGTTCGGGTATCTGATTGCTACTAGCTTCCAGATAGTCGTTATAAGAGCAAGGAACGAACATATTGTTAGGTAATTGCATCCACCATCGGTTGGTTCGCTTACTTTTGATGAAGATGGTATCGCTGGTAGTGAATGTGACATGGAATTCAATGAATTCATCGCCATTTGTCAGTTCTGCTTCATTCTTACGTACCAAATAACCATCGATGAAATACCAAAGCATTTGGGCAACCAAGCGAGCCGTCATATCGTTGGCATCGTTAGCAGGGTTGTAGCCATAGATACCTAAAGAAGTAAGCTGACTACTCATACCAGCATAGCGTGTAAGCATACATGCCTCATCACCTGTAAAACCATTAGGAGAGCCATTGATATTAGAAGGAGCATCGCTGTAACGGATGGCGTTCATATCCATACTGAACAAATCGCTACTACGGAAAACAGGTTCTACATCCTCTATATGCTCGCGTACTTTACCCAGACGGAAAAAGTCGAAACGCAATTTATCCAGAGTTTCCAGCATGCGAGGATGCACATAATAACTCTGAAAACCAATGTGACTGTAATGTTTGATAAAGTTGGGTTGCTCTGTGAGCATATCCATCAGAAAGCTATCAGCAGTAATGGTCTCGGTTTCATTGAGGTCTACCAGCATATCTGCCACTACAGCATTGATGAGTTTATCTGATTTTTTGAAGGCTTCGTACTGCTGTAAAGTAAGATCGTGGGAGCCACCTAATACCACAACTATCTTGCCAGCGAGTTCCAGTTCGTGTAAAACCGTAGTCAGTGCAGCCCTAGTGTCGCTTACTGTAGCACCTTGTAAGATATTACCCGCATCGGCTACCTTAACAGAAGGATGCCAATTGTAGAATTTGTACAATTGTTCGCGGATCTTGTCCGGAGCATCGTTGTACCAAGTCTCACCCATTTCACCTCGGCATTCGCCACAACCTACGATGACAATGTCTGCGTCTTCCCAATCAAAATGCTCTTGAGTAGCATATTTCACATGAGCTCCCCATTGCAACTGTGAGTATGTGCCATAAGGCTGCAGTTCAATAAAATGGCTGGGAGCAAAAAAAGGCCTTAAATCTTGCATGAATTATTCAGTATATACGGGCTAAAATAAGCATTGTAACAACTACAACCAGTTAATTCTTAAGAAAAATGGATATTTTAGAGTTTTGGCCGATGTATGTTGTATTTTGTTAAAATAATTTCCTTGGCAAGAAGTATCTGCACCAAATACGCATTGTTTTTTTATTTTTGAATCATTAAGTACCAAACATGTCGACAGGGAAGAAATCTAAACCATCATATATATATGCCATCATAGGGGTATCACTCGTGCTATTTCTGCTGGGTACTCTAGGTTGGTTGGTCATTAATGGCCGTGCCCTGACACGTGTATTCAAAGAAGACGTGGAGGTACAAGTAGAGTTTCATGATAATACGAGAGATGAGAATGTAGAGAAGCTGAAAAGCATTCTGGATAAGCAACCGTTTGTGAGAGAGAGCAAGATCATTACTAAGGAAGAGGCTATAAAAATGGAAAGTGAATTGGAAGGGGAGAATATTATTGATTTCCTAGGTTATAACCCATTATTTACTTCTATAGCACTGAAACTGAATGCTGACTATGTAAATAAGGACAGCCTGAGTAAAGTGAAGGAATTCCTGATGCAGAGCAATGTGGTGCGTGAAGTGTCTTATCCTAAAGTGGTGGTGGATCAAATGAATAGTAATTTTCGTAAGATCAGTATCATATTAGGATCTATCCTATTATTATTATCCATAGTAGTTATTATACTCATAGATAATACTGTAAGGCTGGCCATGTTCAGTAATCGTTTTCTGATCAAGACCATGCAAATGGTAGGTGCTACCAGATATTTCATTTCGCGTCCGTTTACCCAGCGTGCTGTGTTGAACGGGCTGATAAGCGGTATCATATCTGTAATAGGCTTATGGATAGTAATCTCATTTGCAGAATCTCAATTGCCTTCATTACGTGTACTTCATGAACCGGGATTATTAGCTATATTGATGATCAGTATGGTAATAGTAGGTATTATTATATCCTTGGTAAGCACCCACAGATCGGTGATCAAGTACTTGAAAATGCATTTGGACGACCTGTATTAATTTTTATTCATAATATTGTGATTATGTCAACAAGTAAAACAACTACCAGCGAACCTGCAAAGCAGACCGTAACAAAAGCAGATCAAACATTTTTATTTGGTCGTGAGAATTATATGTGGATGATAGGTGGCCTTGTGCTGATCCTGATAGGATTTATGCTGATGGCCGGTGGCAAAAGCCCTGATCCGCATAAATTTAACTATGATGAGATATACAGTTTCCGCCGAATCACATTGGCACCTATAGTAGTGTTAGCAGGATTTGTGGTAGAAGTATTTGCTATCATGAAGAAACCTAAAGACAATCAATAAGATATAAAGTAATTACACCTACAATTATTAATAATGGCGCATCATCAGGTGCGCCATTATTATTTCTACCAAATAGGTGCAAGAAAAAAGCCTTTGCAATAATACAAAGGCTTACAGTATATTATGAAGGATAAGGAGGTCTACATTTTCCAGTCGTCAACATTACCTTCCTCTGCAATTACACTAGATGGGGCACTCATAGTAACATCACTCATTGTTTCGGTCATAGCTGTATGTGGTACACCTTCTTCGCTATCCTGATCGTGGTTGTATGCGTCGAAATCAAAATCGGGCATCAGATCAGTCTTTACATAGTTGATGGTCTCTGTAAGCGCATTCAAGAATTTGTTGAAATCCTCTTTGTACAAAAACATCTTATGTCTGTCGTATCCGTTATCGTCAAAACGTTTTTTACTTTCGGTAATAGTGATGAAATAATCGTTACCACGTGTAGAACGAACGTCAAAAAAATAAGTTCTTCTCTTACCAGCTTTGATACGTTTACTAAACAGACTTTCGTTGTTGCGGTTTTCTCCAAAATTTTTGTTTTCGTACGCCACAGTTCTAATATTTTTTTGTGAAAGATTGACTAAACAAATTTAATTAAGAAAGTGAAGTATACAAACTAATTTACCATAAAGTGTAATTAATTTATTCATAAGCTGTATATATCAAAAATGCTTACACACTTGTAAAAAAATTGCTTTCAACATTTACAAATATGAATGATAAATAAAAAAGTGAAAGTATATACATCTTTTTTAGTGGTGACCAGTAGTGATCTCTCCATCGGCCATTTGAATGATACGATCGGAGCGATGGGCAAAATCATCATCATGGGTTACAGTGACAATTGTTTGTCCGAACTCTTTAGATAAATTCTGCAGTATATCAAATACGATAGAAGTGTTTTTAGAATCCAGATTACCTGTTGGCTCATCGCCCATGATAATAGCGGGGTCGTTTATCAAGGCTCGGGCTATGGCGATACGTTGTTGCTGCCCACCTGATAATTTAGATGCTTGCTTAAGAGCTTGCTCTTCTACACCCAGCATTTTGAGTTTCTCATATGCCTTTGACTCTACTTCGTCATAAGAATACTTACCCAGTTTTAAAGCAGGTATCATAACATTCTTGAGGCAAGTGAAATCAGGTAATAAATAATGAAATTGAAAAACAAAGCCAATTGTGGAATTGCGAATATAAGCCAGTTCGTTCTGGGTCTTACCGGTAACCTCAATACCATTGATCTCCAATTTACCTTCGTAATCGGTATCCATGGTGGAGAGTATATATAGTAACGTAGATTTACCACAACCGGATTTACCCATGATAGAGACAAACTCACCTTTACTAATCTCAAATGAGATATTCTTCAAGGCTTGAAATTTGACTGAATCAGAAAAATATTTGTTGATGCCAATAGACTTGAGTGCAATGTTTTCCATTATCCGCGAATGATTATTACAGGATCTACTTTAGCTGCTTTTCTGGCAGGGAAATACCCTGCTGCAATGGTGGTAAGAACACCAAATGTAACTGCCTCAATATAATGAGGAATATAAAATGACATAGGTAAATACTTAAGACTACCTGCACCGATATATATACGTGATACCATGAGTGTAATAAAAAAACCTATGATGATACCGGTAAATGCACCTAACAAACCAATGTAAATAGCCTGTTGCAAAAAGATACTTGTAACAGCCTTACCGGGGAAACCTGTAGCTTTCAATATGGCTATCTCCTTGATCTTTTCGTAAATTGTCATGTTGAGGATATTATAGATACCAAAACCTGCTACCAATAGGATAACACCAATTACAGAATTAAGGATAACTGCTCTGATCTTAAAAGCCGCCTTCAACTGAGCATTAGACTGTACCCAGTCCTCGGCCTTATAACCTGTTATTGCTTCCAGATCTCTGGCCCTTGAAGGTGCATTGTTATACTCTTTGATATTCACTTTGATATCTGTAACATAACTACGGTCTTTACCAAGCAGACTTTGGGCCTGACTGATATTGACATAAGATTTGGTTTCATCTATTTGTTTGATAGTAGTAGCATAGATACCTACAATACGCATCACTTTGGAACCACCAGTAGCAGAAGTGATGCTAATATTATCATACATATGCAGACTTAGCTTATCTGCAATACCCTTACCTATGATGATACCATTGTCTACTTTCAACAAGTTGCGCACTTCTCCTTGCAGCATGTAACCTGTGAGATCGAACATCCTATCCTCTGCTAAAATATCTACACCGTTAACAATACCATTTAATTGTACACTCCCACTATTATAAAACGCATTGACGGTAACCTGTGGAGTAACTGCTACAACATCTGGTTGTTTACTGATCTCCTTTACTAATCCATAAGGGTTAATAAGTCCTTGATATTGTTGTAATTGTTTAGGATTATCAAGGATTTTAACTGATGAATCTTTGAAGTAACCATTTAGCAAATGAAAGTCAGCTACTTTATTATCATTATAGATACGTATATGCGGTATACTACTGAAAGAAGACTTTTCGAAATAATCGTTAGTCCCTTTCATTAGAGATTGCAGAAAGATAAACATGGAGATACCGAAAGTAACCCCCATAGCAGCAACTAGAGTTTGCTTCTTGCGTGACGACAAGTAGGTAAGTGCTATCTCGGTATTTACATTGAATCTCATGGGTTAGAGTGGTTTTACAATTTTATCTTGTGTGGATACACCTTTAAGCACTTCTACCCATTCATTAGATATGATACCTGTTTGTATGAAAGTAGTATCCGGTTTCTTACCATGCATTACCAATACTTTATTATTATCTATCAGGAATACTCTAGGTATCAATAAGGCTTTGTCTTTTTTGGATGTAATGATATTTGCCTGCAATTGTGTACCAGCTATCATTTCAGGTAATATTTTTACAAATCTGGCCTCTACTTTGTAGGCTTGTGTATTGTCATTGAATCGGGGATAAATTTTTGTTACATGTGCTTCATAGGTTTTATTCTTCTGTGTATTCAATTCTACCAATACTAATTGACCCAATTCTACCTTATCAATACTACCCTCATCTACACTCATAGTAATAACAATAGAATCAGGATGACCAAGTTGCGCAACCATATCTCCTTTCCTTACTAATTCACCTTGTTTTTTATATACCTGATATACCATAAACTCATCCGGAGATATAAGATTATAATATTGATTACTTAATACTGCATTGCGCAACTGCGAAACACTGTTATCAGCATCTAGTCGTAATTTTCGTTCTGTAGCTTTGTAATTATCTACTGTAGCCGAATATGACTTAAGAGATGATGTGTAATTTAACTGAGCTGTTTCATATTCCTGTTTCGAAACAGAATTAGTAATAAACAACCTTTGATAACGAGCAGCTGTAACTGAATCGTTGATGAGTTTGGCTCTGGCAGCATCCATCTGAGCCTTTATCTGGAGTAATGAAGGTGAGTTTTCGGCTGCATTTGCTTTAGCATAAGTAAGATTATCCTCCGCCATATGCACTTGTACATGTTGTTGGCTATTATCCAGCTGGAATAGTATTTGACCTTTATGCACTTTATCATTCTCAGATGCAAAGCTTTTGAGAATAAAGCCATCGTAAAGCGATGTAAGTGTAAAGGCATCTTTAGGATCAATACTACCTGATGCAAAAACAGCTTCCGTTATAGGTGCCATTTTTGGAAATGTTTCCTGATATTTTGTACCACAAGCTGTTAATGTAAAAAACAAGGGCAGTATGAGATATGTGATCGATCTTTGTTTCATGTCAGAATGATTGTTGGCGTACTTTTATTTGATATAACTGAGCCAGTAGGTCTGATAAATTATTGAGATACTCTTTTTGATAAGTGATGTAGTCAGAAAAAACAGTCATGCGGTCGTCTATAGATATCACCCCTTCTTCATAACGATGTGTAGCATGTACATAATTCTTTTTATAAAGCTCCATTACATCGGAAGATTTGTAGAAAACAGATGCGGCCTTTTGATATGAGAGTCTTAGGTTCTCATCATATATGGCAGATTGTTTTTTTGAAGACTCATACAACATTCTAGTTTCTTGTAGGGCTATAGCATCCTTCTTTATTTGCCAGTAACGACTCATGCCCGTAAATAAGGGCACTGTAAGTCGGAGAGTCCAATAGGTTTGAGGGAACCAAGTACCTGATTCAAAAGGTTTGAAATCATTATTGTTTTGCTGAGTAGCATTATAGTAAGATAGATTCAAAGTAGGTGCTAATGTAAATTTTGATGCCCTATATTGTGCCAGGCTGATCTGAGATTGTTTCCACATAAGCCTCAGATTAGGGTCTTCCTGAAATACAGCATTGGAAAATACTTCAGGTTCTCTGCTAAGCTTTTCTGTGATCTGCAATGAGTCTTGTAAAGACATATTGAGTAGTTGTTTGAGTGTATTTAGGGCTATGATAGCCTGATACTGAGCAGTAGTGTAATTCAATTCAGATCTTTCGTGATTGATCTTGGAACTATTATAACTTACCTCATTTGCTAGGCCTACCTGATATTTATTACTGATGGATTGAAAGACAGTATCAGTGATATCAGCACTTTCTTTTGCTATTCTTGCAGCTTCCTGCATCAGCAAGTAAGAATAATAATTTACTGCCAGTTGCTGATAAACATTTTTGCGAGTATTTGCAAAGGATGCACTGCTCACCTCTTTTGAATATTTGGCCACTTGTATATTGAACCAGCTTTGCACATTCAAAATATCTAGTGAAGCAGTAATATTGCCTGAATAAATATACTTCTGACCAAACTTTACAGCACGATATGTACCAGCAGGGCCTCCAAATATCTCTGCAGGTAGGTATGTAGTTTGCAATGCTGTATTATCAGTAAAAGTACCATTAGCAGATACCTGAGGCATTATAGGGCTATAGGCCTGATTATGCGAAATCACTGCCTTCTGAAGATCCATTTTAGAGGTGGCAATAGATACATTATGCTCGTCTGCATACTTCCATACATCCTCTATCGATCTGACAATAGTTTGCCCAATAGAGGGCTGTACTATTAGCAAAAGGACAACTATTATTTTAAAAATCTTGTGTAACATATATTCAGTACTACTTGTATTTATCAACTTGTAAACCTACTCTATATCTATTCCTTTTATCCTGACAGGTATCATTATTAGTCCTGCTTCTTGTCTGCCGAATAGCCTGTTGGCGCTATCATAGAGCTTATCCATATTGGTATTAGCTTTTTCCTTTCCTGCATCATTTCATTGAATTGCTCCTTTGATAGGCCACCTATATTTTGGATAATAGGGTTTGCAACGAAAGGGAAAATGGTCAATGACATCATATTCAACATAATGTGCAATGGATTTATAAGTGGTGTTTTATTTGCCATTGCTAATTCCATCATCTGCTTTTTCAAAAATGAATTTTGAAAATGTTGAGACATACCTGTTTTTGACATAAACTTTTTAGGGTCTGCCTTTATCTCGCTAATAATGAACAAAGGAATATCAGGATGAATAGTAAGCGTATCAATATACCGCGATACCATTTTTTCAATCTTCTCATTCATCGTGGTTTGCTCATCATTGATTATCTCTACAATGCTTTGCATAAAGACCTGAAAGGTTTCTGTCATGATGATATCAAACAGTTTTTCCTTACTTCTGAAATAGTAATTCAGCAATGCCAGATTCAGACCAGCCTCTTCTGCGATATCTCTGGTACGCGTGGCTGCATAGCCCTTCTGTGTAAACACCTTTCGTGCTGCTTCTTTGATCTTTTCTTCTGTAGAAAAGCTTTTTGCTATTTCAGGTATTGCTTTCACCAGACAAAAATAGGACTAAGGATTCGATTTAAACAAATTATTAAATCAAATGATTAATTTTTAACAAAATCCAGTTCAAATTTTGAGAAACCAAAAGGTTTCATATAAATTTGCAACCTAAAGGTTTCATATACCATGAGAAGAGATGTGTTTCAAGCGATAGCAGATCCAACAAGAAGAGAGATATTGAACATGGTTGCCTACAAATCATTGAATGTGAACTCTGTAGCAGAACATTTTGATGTAAGCCGCACAGCCATATATAAGCACATGAAAATATTAGCTGAATGCGGACTATTAGAGATGAAACAGAAAGGAAGGGAACGATACTGTGAAGCACATTTAGAAAAGCTGCACGAAGTATCAGACTGGGTAGAACAGTATAGAAAAATATGGTCGCAAAGGCTGGATAACCTTGAAGAATATCTACAACAATTACAAACTAAAAATGAACTACATGACAAAAGTTAATGAACTCATGAAAGAAAATTCAGGTAAACAATTTGAAATTACCCGTGTAATAAATGCACCGCGCGAATTGGTGTTTAAGGTCCTGACCCAAGCAGAACATCTGGTACATTGGTGGGGTCCTAAAGGATTTCCAATGGATGTTGCCAAAATAGATCTTCGCCCCGGGGGCATGTTCCATTATTGTATGAAATCTCCGGATGGATTTGAAATGTGGGGACGTTTTGTATATGAAGATATAATAGCTCCTGAGCGAATAGTATTTGTTAGTTCATTCTCAGATGCTGAGGGCAATATAACTCGTGCTCCTATGAGTGAAATTTGGCCATTAGAAGTACACAATACAATGACCTTAACAGAGCATGAAGGTAAAACTACACTAACACTGCGTGGAGGACCTATCAATGCTACAGCTGAAGAACGCCAACTATTTGAAGACTCATTTGCTAATATGCAACAAGGTTTTGGTGGCACATTCGACCAATTGGATACATACTTAACTACACTGTAAATATTTAAAATCAATACAATGGATAATAATAGAAAACTGACCATAAGCCGCATATTGAACGCTCCACGCGAGCTGGTGTGGCAAGTATTTACTGAACCAGAACATATAGCACTGTGGTGGGGACCCAACGGATTTACAAACACCATTGCTACTATGGATGTAAGACCAGGTGGAGTATGGGAGCTTGTAATGCACGGGCCAGATGGCACTGACTATAAGAACAAGAGTATCTACAAGGAAATAGTAAAACCTGAACGTATTGTTTTTGACCATGTATCAGGTCCCAAATTCCAGACTACCATCACATTTACTGAGTTAGGTACTAAAACTGAACTCAACTGGGAAATGCTTTTCGATACAATAGAAGAATTAGAACAAGTAGTCAAAGTATTTAAGGCTGATGAAGGCATGAAACAAAACATTGAAAAACTTGCAGTTTATCTTAGTAAAATGTAAGTTCGTAATACAATAATTTCACACAATAAATAAAACCGTACAATGAAAAAGACCAACATCATATACTGGATAATTACAGGAATATTTGCAGCCTTTATGTTGTTCTCTGCTATACCCGACATTATGTTATCTCCAGATGCAGTAAAATTCATGGCTCAATTAGGCTACCCTAATTATTTTACCGTCTTTATAGGAGTTGCAAAAGTGCTTGGCGCAATTGCCATTGTCATTCCTGGTTTCCCCAAGATAAAAGAATGGGCTTATGCCGGTTTGATGTTCGATCTGATAGGTGCTACCTATTCTGTAGGTTATAGCATGGGTGCCAAGAATGCCTTGCCGATGATCCTATTTGTAGCATTAGGTTTTGCTTCTTATATATATCATCATAAAAGATTGAGTGCGAGCAATTCGAAATAGAATAGCACATTGATATACTCTATTTACAACAAAGCCTCTCCATTGAGAGGCTTTGTTTATTACCGAATGGCGTAAGAAACTAATTATTCTATTCTTTGAAATCCAAATTGGTTGGACGTTTTGACTTGCCTGTACTATCAATATTACCAGATGCTGTGGTAGGCACATCTTTACTTACCTCTTCGATCTTTAAACCATCAAACCATATTTGCCCGTTACCATCCATCAGTGCACCGAATGCTATGTTAGTAGCATCTTGCGAAACATCTAATACTATTTCGCATTTTGTCCAATCTTTTGTACCTATTATTGCCCTATTGAACATATTATCAAACGCAGTAGTTTTACGTTTACCATCGTAGTCTTTTCCATCTATTCGTAACCACAACCCTGCCCACAATTTTACCTCTTTAGCCTTCACATATCCACTTAGTCTTATTCTCTTCCCTCTATATTCTGTGGCGTCAAAATTTTGCATCAATGTTCCAAATCCTTTTATGTGTGGCTCTGTTGATTTTATCGTAGCTGCGTTGCCTCCTTTCATACCACTACCTGGGTCGGTACCCATGTCATAACTTTCCGGGCTACTACCTGCTCTTATCCATCCTTTGGGAATGTCATAAGACATTAATAAACATGACAATGAAACGAGGGCAATACAAGCGAGAAATATTTTTTTCATAAGGGTATTTTTAGAAAGTGATCTATTCAAATATACAGAAAACAACAATTCAAAAAGAATTCATTTATATCGTTAATGACAGACAAATGACATAAGCTTATTGAAAATAATTTTATCTTCATATCAAACATTTCAATACATATAACATCAAATTAATCATTAGTATGAAACGAATATTGCTTACTTTGTCTTTACTCTGCTTATGTATTGTATCTCATGCTCAAAAAATAAGATTTTCGGACACTACTAATAAATGGTGGATGAAACAATCTATTTGCTCTGTATTCAGTATGGGCAATACTCAATATGACTCTTCTATAACCTACTACTATTCAGGGCAGACCAGTATTAATGGGAAAATGTATTCTAATATACATAAGTCAGCCACCAGTGGCGTTACCGGTTATGTATTTGATGATACAGTTGCCAATAAAGTATTCTTCAGATATTACAACACAATAACTTCTTTACCCGATACCATTGAACAATTGTTATATAATTACAACTGGCAATTGAATGATACAGTAAAGTATAGCACAAGTAATTCAAGGTCTATATGTTGGGTTACTAATGTAGACTCTGTACAGATATCCGGACTGTGGCATAAGAAGTGGGAATTTCATGGTATGGATAGTGGACTAAATATACCTGCACCTAACTGGGGAAATCAGATAGTATACAATGTAGTAGAGGGTATCGGTTGTCTTAATGGATTTGATTATCCATTTGCACCTATTACAATCAGCAGTAGCCTATGCTCTATGACGGGGTCAACATCGGACGAGGTAAGATGTTTTGCTAACCATAGTACCCACCCGGTATTAGCAAATGGCATCATTACTTATGGTATTAACAGCAACAATATTTTTGACAACGCAATGAATTGTTCCAGCACCGGCATAGCACCTGTATATACTAGAACACCTACTGTATCACCCAACCCTATCACATATTATAGTAAGATCGTTTTCCCACATTTTATAGAAAATGGAGAGTTGATCATATACAATATGCTGGGGCAGAAAACTGCGATAGTACCATTTACAGGTATGAATGAGATCACAATAGGCAACTATATTACACAGGCTGGCATGTACTATTACCAGTTACGAGATCATGCTAGTTCCACGCATTATAGTGGAAAATTCATAGCTGAATAATACTAAAAAAGGAAGGAGTTACATTTCTATAACTCCTTCCTTTTACATACTTATTGTGTGCAATTAGCCTATAACTATTACTTCAGGAATACTGATAACACCACCTGCTTCCATAGTCTTTTGCAGCTCAGGGTCTGCCATCATTTTTGTAATAACAGAAGGGTCTGCCATTTCCCATATCATGTATACATTGCCCGGGTCTCCTACTTTTTCGCCTACGGCTATTTCTTTAATACCTGCGCCATCTCTTCTGGCTCTGTCTGAGTCAAATAAGGGTCTCCAGGTTGCATAGTCTTTTACTCTGTGATTTAAAATTACGGTGGCCATGTATTATATGTTTTCACTAACATACAGTAAATATGTTGATATCTCATAGAAAACATTTCCTACATCCAACTTATTTAGCCAACAATTCCTCCAGATTATTAAGACCCATTGTAAAGCCACCTTCAAAGCCCATGGCTACTAGTTTACTCATATCTGCATCATTTTCGAAAGACAGTTCTACTATTATTTTAGTACCTGTTCCTATGCTTTGAAATTGAACATTCCATCTCATACTAGGGAAGTCCACATTCCTATTTCCCTGTTCATCACAAAAAGTACATAAGCCTATAAAACATTTGAGTGTGTCTATCATTTCAATATCTAGGCGCGACCAAGATATTGCACCATCAGGGCCTTGCATACTATACAGCCATATACCCCCTACACGAAAATCCATAGTTTTTGTTACTGCTTTCCATGGTCGGGGTGCCCACCACTGGTCTAGTAAATGACTCTCTGTCCATGCAGCCCATACTTTTGCAAGTGGCGAATTGAATTCTCTTATTACTGTTATCTTTTTGTTGGGCAGATCTCTGGCGATCTGTGTTTTGTTGTTTTCCATATTTTGTTCATTTAAAGGTTATCTAATAGATTATCGAGCTGGTTAAATCTGTCTTCCCACATTTGGCGGAAAGGCTCCAGCCAGTCATTTACTTCTGCCAGTTTTTGAGGCTGTATGGTATAATAGTGATTGCGGCCTTGTACATTCAGTTGCAGTAGTCCGCATTCTGTCAATATCTGTATATGCTTTGATATGGCTTGCCTGCTGATTTCAAAACTATCTGCCACAGCATTGGGTGTCTGTGGGTTCTTGGCTATTAAGCCTATTATGTCTCTCCTTATGGGATCGGCTATGGCCTGAAATACATCTCTTCTCATTGTTGTGATGGCATATTTGCAACCATTCGATTGCAAATATATATGCAACCATTCGATTGCACAAATTTTTATAGGTCATTTTCTTAAATTGCTATCTATTCACCGCTTTTAATATAAACTATTGCACATATGACAGCTGCAGAAATACTCAAACAATTACAGGCACTAGGCCAGGAATCTTATAAAAAGGTGCTACTGAAACACGACATTAAAGAACCTGTGTATGGTGTAAAAATAGAGGAGCTGCAAAAGATACGTAAGAAGATAAAGAACGGCCACGAGCTGTCTCTAAAACTATACGATACCGGCATATACGATGCAATGTATCTGGCAGGACTAATAGCAGAGCCTGAGAAAATGACTGTAAAAGACCTGCAAAAATGGGCAGAGAATGCTACTGCACCTGTGCTGAGAGAATATACAGTAGCATGGGTAAGTGCCGAAAGCGGACATGGTATGAAGAAAGCCATGGAATGGATAAAAGACAAAGACGCTGATATAGTAAGCACCGGCTGGGCTACACTGGCCAATATAGTAGCCATAACAGATGATAGCGAACTGGATATACCCCTGCTAACTAAACTACTGAAGGAAGTAGCCAAGACCATAGACAAAAGTCCTAACAGAGTAAAACAAACCATGAATGCATTTGTGATAGCTGTAGGCACTTATGTAAAAGAACTAAACCCAGTGGCCAAACAAACAGGACTGGATATAGGCAAAGTAAAAGTAGACATGGGCGATACTGCCTGCAAAGTACCCTACTCTGTAGAGTACATAGAAAAAGCAGAAAAGAAAAACACTATAGGAAAAAAGAAAAAATCAGCTAGGTGTTTGTAGAGGCAAATAAGCCCCACACCTCTGTTGAGCTTAACTATACGTATTGAAGGGGAATATTATAAAAGCTATTTTTTAGCCTCCCACCATCTATTTTTCAATTTCCATTTACCTTTCCCATTTGAAACAAACTCAGAGCCATCAGCAAAGGTTTGCCATCCATTCTTTTTATATTTTCCGCTAACCATCATTTCTCCATCTCCGCAGTCAAAATCAAAAGTGAACGGAAGTCTATAGTCTCCCCAAATGCACTTTTTTACGATACCCGTCTTATACTCAGACCACGTTCCGACGAAAGTTCTATTCCAATAACCATCAGCTCCACTCATTGATTCATCAACGTAGGCAGACTTCCCTGTACTGTCTTTAAAAAATGAACATTCAGTTATACCATGAAATATTCCAGAATGATTTTGAGAAGAATCTTCATAAAACATGTACTCTGCAAAAAGGTCACCACATTTTTTATATTCAGAATTGTCACACGAATCATTCGGAAAAATTTTCAATAGCTTAATTGTCCCTTTGAACGTACAAATTTTATTGTCCACTTTAGATTTGCCAATAACTAAATATGTTCCAAAGGATTTGCCAACAATGACCTTATCAATATGAATGTGTATTCGTCGATAATTCTGTCCCAACACACCATTTTGCTCAAAATTATTGGTAGTCCATATTTTACTAAAATTGCAGTTGACGTTTTTTCGAATATTGCGATCAGCATTAAGATACCTATTTGTCTGTAAATCGAAATATTCCTTACTAAAGTCTACTTGTTCAGGATTGAAATTTTCACAAAGATGGCCATTATAATATGGATCGAAATGAGCAGGATCTTGAGGCTTTAGTGTGCAACCTGTCCAGTCACAATAATTTTTCTTTTCAGACTTTACACCCTTCTCCTGTCCAAAATTTTGAGTTGGAAGATAAAGTAGACACATTACCAATATAAATCGAAGTGGGGTCACTAGTAGGCTTGTATCATTTTATTGAAAATAAAGTTATAACCTTTAATCACAATAAAAAAGCCCAACATCAGTGTTGAGCTTACATGTCGGGAAGACAGGATAAATTTCTTGCCAACCCATTCTTTATTGTCATAGCATCATATCGAAACAGCTCGTTACATATGGAATAACCTAGGGTCTGGGTATCTGAATTGATAATTAAGCTCTGAAACCAATTTCTGGCAAGATATGATCCTGCCTAAGCTTGAAATATTACCAGGGTAACTTTCATTCTTTTGAGCACCGATGACTTCTGCTTTTGAAGGATGCATTGGGGCAACGACATTGTACAGTCGTGAAGTAGCATGTAATTCTATCATCTTTTTTACTACCCCACACACATCCACATAATGAACGTGGTTAACAGGGAGTTCAAGGTTGGATACCCGGTAGTTACTCAATAGTCTGTTTCCTCCCATTAGTCCCGCTAACCGAAGGATATTGACTTGTGGATACGCGCTCCTTACTAATCGCTCAGCACCCACCTCTTCCAGTGGCAAGTCATCTTCGGTAAATTCCCTCGATACATCAGGATATACACTCGTAGAACTCATAAAGAACATCTGCCCTTTAAAGTCGCCTAGAAAGGAGGACAAATTGGCAATAATAGCTGACTGAGAAATGAACGAGGCATTTTTATTGGGGAATGGCACAGTAATAATTACCACATCTAGATCCTGTGCCTCTCTCCATAATAGTGGAGCAGGCATATTAAAATCATCAGAAAAGCTGACAACAGTTGGATTAAATCCTTTAGCATCCAGCAGCTCGATTTTTTTCTGTGAGGTAGTAGTGACGCGAATGGAGTATTCATCGCAAATGGATGCTGCGATTCGCTCTCCGAGCCAGCCACAACCTACTATTCCTATTGTCATAACGATCATCAATTAAGGATAGTAAATATAATGTTTCAACGAAATTTTACTCTTGGATCCCCCACTTCAAAACATCGTTTTGCTAAAGTCTTTTCAGTTGCCGCACGCCATTCAAAATAAAAGCCCAACATCTCTGTTGAGCTTCCGTATTCTATAAATTAGATTCTAGCCCTAATGCAAATCTGATGATATCAGTCTCATAAATTCAGAGCGTGTTTCATTAGCCTGAAACTGTCCGCTGAATGCAGATGTAGTGGTCACACTATTTTGTTTCTGCACACCACGCATCATCATACATAAATGTTTGGCCTCTATCACTACCGCCACGCCCAGTGGGTCCAGCGTTTCTTGTATGGCATCCAGTATCTGGTGTGTCAATCGCTCCTGCACTTGTAGTCTTTGCGAGAAACAATCTACCACACGGGCTATCTTGCTCAGCCCTGTTATCCAGCCATTAGGTATATAGGCTACGTGTGCCTTACCAAAGAAAGGCAGCATATGGTGTTCGCACATAGAGTACAGTTCTATGTCTTTTACTATTACCATCTCACTATATGCCTCGTGAAACTTGGCAGAGTTCAATATATCCCTTGCATTGGTACTATAGCCGCGGGTTATCACCTGCATGGCCTTAGCTATACGCTCAGGTGTTTTCTGTAGTCCTTCGCGATCAGGGTCTTCGCCCAGTAGTGCTATAGAGCTGCGGTAATGGTCCATCAGCTTTTTCGTTACTTCCTCGTCGTAGTGTTCCTTCTTACTATAAGCCACTGTACATGTTTTATGTTGAAAAATACAATTAAAGATAGTGCCTCTTGCCTATCCGTAATACTCTACATATATCTTCTGTGTCTCTACCAGTTTTACTCTGTGTAGTTGTGCTCCTTGTTTTGCTATGTGTGGCACTAGCTCATGCCATATGCTCATGGCCACATTCTCTGCACTGGTAAATTTACCTGCCATGAAATCCACATCCATATTCAGGTTCTTATGGTCTACCTTTTCTATGATGATGTCCTTTATCAGATCGCCCAGGGTCTTGGCATTGAATACAAAACCTGTATCGGGGTTAGGCTCACCTTTCACGGTCACATGCAGCTCATAGTTATGTCCATGCCAATTCACATTGGCACATTTGCCAAAGACCTCATGGTTATGTTCATCTGTCCAATCTTTGTTGAACAGTCGATGTGCTGCATTAAAATGTTCTACACGGGTTAAATAAACCATTTCAATAATTTGAGATGTAAATTTAGGCTTACAATATGGTTTGGCAAAAATGTGTTTAATTGCAGTATGAAGTTGCTGCTCATATCCGCTACAGAAATGGAAATCAGCCCTTTGTTACAACATTTGCAACAAAGCTGGCAAAGCCCATCAGCCCATATATTTAAAAATCACGCTCATGAGGTTCATGTTTGCCATACAGGTGTAGGGCTGGTAGCTGCTACTTATGCTGTTACCAAAGCTTTGCTGGCCGGCACTTACGATCTGGTATTGCAGGCCGGTGTAGCAGGGAGTTTCGATAGTGCTTTGCCTTTGGGTAGTCTGGTATTCATTACCAGCGAGCAGTATGGCGATTTAGGTGCTGAAGACCATGATGAGCATCTGGATATATTCGATATAGGGCTTTTGCAAAAGGATGTGTACCCTTTCACCGGCACAAGCCTTGTTACACCTTTATTGCCTGTACATAGCCGTATTACTTTACCACAAGCTACTGGCCTCACGGTCAATACGGTAAGTGGCAATGCCCATACCATTAGCAGACTCATAGCTACTTACCATTGCCAGGTAGAAAGCCTGGAAGGCGCTGCCTTTCATTATGCCTGCTTACAGGAGCAGGCGCCATTTGCACAGATACGCGCTATATCCAACTATGTAGAGCCACGCGATAAGAGTAAATGGAAGATGAAAGAAGCTGTTATAGCTTTGAATAACTGGCTTATAGATTTTATAGAGACTGCATAACATAGGTTCTGCTTAATTTTGCCACATGACGTTTACTATCGGTTTTAGTCCTTGCCCCAACGATACTTTTATTTTTGATGCCATGGTGAATGGTAAGATAGATACTAAAGGTCTATCCTTCAATTATGTACTGGATGATGTAGAAACCCTGAACCGCTGGGCAGAGCAAGGCAAACTGGATATTACCAAACTGAGTTATAATGCTTTTCTTCATACCATGCAACACTATGCACTACTACATAGTGGTAGTGCATTGGGCAAGGGTGTAGGTCCATTGCTGATAGCTAAGCAGCCTTTGGATATGGCTAAGGTTGCCGACTATAAAATAGCTATACCCGGCTTACAAACCACTGCCAATCTATTATTATCACTAGCATACCCCCAGGCAAAAAACAAAACAGAAGTACTCTTCAGTAATATAGAGGCATCGGTATTAGATGGCACTTACGATGCCGGGCTTATCATACACGAAAGCCGTTTCACGTACGCACAACGTGGTCTTAGCAAACTCATAGACCTGGGCGACTGGTGGGAAAGCGCTGTACAAGCAGCTATACCGCTAGGTGGCATAGTGGTAAAAAGAAGTATTGATAAAACAACTGCTGCCGCAATAGACAGTATTATTAAAGAAAGTGTACTCTACTCCTGGAAACATTACCCTACTCTTGCACCCTTTGTTACAGAGCATGCACAAGAAATGGAAGAAGCCGTAATGCGCAAGCATATAGAACTGTATGTAAATGAATACACCACAGATCTGGGTACAGAAGGCGAAAAAGCAGTAATGACCTTGTATAACGAAGCTAAACGCACAGGCTATATCAAAGGTGAAGATCTGCCTGAGTCTATCTTTTATTGATATTACTCTACTAATATGTATAGGTCTGGTAGGTTACGTCCCAGTCCATCATAGTCCAGTCCATATCCCACTACAAACTTATCAGGTATCTCATAACACAGATAATCTGCCTTTACATAATGTTGCAGCGCATCAGGTTTGGTAAGAAATGATGCAATCTTCAGCGAAGCCGGTTGGCGATGCAATATCTCAGGCAAGAAAGTACTCAGTGTTTTACCTGTATCAATAATGTCCTCTACTATTATCACGTGCCGCTCATGTATATCGGTATCCAGCCCAATAGATGTTACCACACTACCTGTAGACGATGTGCCTTTATAAGAAGCCAGTTTAATAAAAGAGATCTCTGCATCTATAGTGATAGCACGAAACAGATCAGCTGCAAAAATGAATGACCCATTCAGTATACAAATGAATAGTGGCTTCATATCTCCATAATCATGAGATATCTGCTTGGCTATCACTTCTATACGTTCATGTATCCCTTCCTTATCTATGTAAGAACGAAATTTCTTGTCATGTAGTTGTATCTGTCCCATATATGGTGTTTAAGGTGTTACTTGTAAACATTGTCCTATTTTTATTTCACTAAAATCAAGGCTATTCCATTCCATCAGTTGTTTCACACTAATGCTGTTCTCTTTCGCTATGCTATAGGCTGTATCGCCTTTCTTCACTGTATGGTATCTGGTAGCGCTATTGAGTTTTTTAAATGGCTCATTAGTTGTTACTACTTTGGTTGATGCTACAGGTGCTTGTTTACCTTCTATACTAGCTACATCGGTAGCTCTTTTGTCTTTATCCTTAGCATACACCAGCTTGTCCATTTTGGCCTTCAGCTCGTCCATCTCATTTACAGGCTCAGTAGCAACAGTACTAGCCGCTATAGTATGTATTGTAGGCGTTTCCTTTTTACTGGCCACCTTTGTTTCAATTACGGCAGGCACTATTGCTGCTCTCTTCTGGCTATCTATAGCACTCTTAGATATATAGCCCGATTGTGGATTGCTAACAGGCATCAGTGTTGATGTGTTTACCGAGCTTCTTGCAGAGCGTATTAGAGATGGTCTATTTACTGCATAGTCTTGCAAATGCAGCACTGTACCTGCTGCAGGTTCTCCATCTGCAGTAACCATATTATATTCTTTCAATGCTCGCATGGTCACACATTCACTCTGTGCTACTTCTATGAAGGTTTCTCCTTCTTTTACCACATGTGAGTAATGTACTCCTTTAGGATACTTTTTATCCAAAAATATGATAAGGTTCTTTTCCAATGGTGCATCAGGCAGATCATTAATCTCTAGCAGTCGCGGGTAACGAATGTTATACTTCATAGCTATTGGCAACAATACATCACCCTCATGTGCATGTACAGCTCTCAAACCATTATACATGAACATTCCAGTATCATTGGCCTTAGCTTTAGGCACCAATGGCTTCACACTATCCACGCGTACTACTGATGCTATTATAGGTTCTTGCTTAGGCGCATCACTCTTATGTACTGCATGTGCCATTGTATCAGCACTCTTTACTGATGCATCTGCTAGTTGTTTCCTTTTACCAAAGTATATGGTATCTGTATTTTCTATTACAGGTTCAGGAATACTCTTTATAGTAGCAGCTATTGTCTTTTTAGGTGCATCGTGTGTAGGTACCACCTCAGGGTGTAGCATCTTCTCATAGGTAGGTCCACCTTTTATAGCCAGATAAGTATACGTCTGCAAATTGAAATCCTCAATCACTTTTATCAGCCTCTGTGCATAAGTTGGGCTGGTAGCATATCCACATCTTTTCAAACCTCTGGCCCATCCTGCATAATCAGTTTGTTGCAGCTGAAACAGCATCGCATATCTGGGTGATGTTTTCAAATACTCCGAATGGTCTTTATAAGAATCCTCTGCCTGCTTATACTTTCTGAAACACTCATTCGGCGCATCATCTGTATGCAGTATCGTCTCGCCTGTCCATTCCTTCCTGCACTTGATACCAAAATGATTATTGGCATTCAGCATCAGCTCACTGGTTCCGGCGTCCGTTTCTAGTATGCCTTGCCCTAGTGTTATAGCAGCTGGCACTCCGTAACGCATTTGTTCCATCATTGCCAGATCCTTGAACTGCTCAATATATTTCACACACCTGTCAGAATATGGGTCTTGTGGCGCAGCCGTACATACAGGCACCACCAATATCATTAATATAAGTAGCCATGCACCTCTGGCTATGTTCATTATTTGCTTCATTACTTAGTTTACTGCTATTTTCCTCATGATCATTATTCCATCACGCACCGGCAATAGTACATGCTCTATTCTATGGTCCTTTTGCACTTTTTGGTTAAAGGCATGCATGGCCTTGGCATTCTTACTCTGTTCTTCATGTGGCAATACCACATCCCCATCAAACAACACATTATCCGCAAGTATAAATCCACCTACTGGCACTTTATCAAATACTAGATCATAGTACAAATGATAATTCTGTTTATCAGCATCTATGAACACCATATCATAGCTCTCATTCAGTTCAGGTATTATCTGTGCAGCCTTTCCTATATATTGTTTGATCTTATGTTCCAGTCCTGCTTTGCAAAAATAACGAAAACACATTTCTTGCAATTCTTCATTTACATCTATCGTATCTAGCCTACCATCTTCTGTCAATCCCTGCGCCATACATATAGCAGAATAACCGGTATATGTGCCTATTTCTAGTATTCTCCTTGGTTGTATCATATGGCACAGCATCTGCAATACGCCTCCTTGCAAGTGTCCTGATAGCATCACTGGCATGTCCACTTTTACATGTGTCTCTCTGTTCAGCTCAGCCAGCTCAGGCTTTTCAGCTGTAGTGAATTGCTCACAATACTGATCTAATGCCTTTGAAATAAGTAGCTTGGTCATTAGAAATTAGGTTGCAGTTTATTATGCGAATAGAAATCGTGTATATATGCTACCACCTCTTCTGCTGTATCAAATATTTTTATCATCTCCAGATCACCGGGTGTAATATTCCCTTCTCCTTCTTGCATAGTTTCACGCATCCAGTCAAAAAGTCCATTCCAATAACTACTACCCATGCATATCATAGGTGTCTGTATGAACTTCCTAGTTTGTATCAATGTAGCAACTTCAAAAAATTCATCCATTGTACCCCATCCTCCCGGCATCATTACAAAACCTTGAGAATACTTTGTGAACACTACTTTACGCACAAAGAAATAATCAAATTGCAAGTTCTTATCCTGATCTACATATGGGTTGGTATACTGTTCAAAAGGTAATTGTATGTTCAATCCTACAGAGCGTCCTTTGGCCATATGAGCACCCTTGTTAGCTGCTTCCATAATACCCGGCCCACCACCTGTAATGATACCAAATCCTTCTTCTGCCAATCGCTTTGCAACATCTACAGCCAGTTCATAATACTTATGCCCGGGTTTGGTACGTGCCGATCCGAATATGGATATACAAGGCCCTATTTTGGCCAGGTCTTCAAATCCCTGTACAAACTCTGCCATGATCTTAAATATCTGCCAGCTGGAATGTGCTCTAGTCTCTGTCCAGTCACGTAGCTTGATATTATCCAATTGTTCCTTCATAGTAAACTTATTTTGCTATCTCTCCTGTACCTTTTTTCGAAAACAAAAATAATAGTAAAAAGGTCAGAAAAGCATTGATGATCAATAATTCCGTGCCTATGGCATAACCATTTAACAACTCTTTATCATGTTGTTTTAAGTAATACGAAACTACAGGTGCTATGATGCATACCACAGGCACAAAGGCGCTCCTCACTGCTCGTTTGGTAAATATGCCAAATACAAATAATGCCAATAACGGCCCATATGTATAACCTGCAATATCGAGTAAAGTATCTATAAGAGACTTGTTGTCATCTATCATTCTATAAAAGAACACACATCCTAGAAATATAAGTGCAAACACATTATGCACAATAAGTCTTGTTCTAGAACGTTGTTGTTCTGTCAACTCACTCTTATTCTTCATTCCCAATATATCTATGCAGAATGACGAGGTCAAAGCCGTCAATGCTCCATCTGCACTAGGGAATAATGCTGATATAAGCCCTATGATAAAACATACGGTAATATAAAATGGCAAACCACTTTTTACCGCTATCATAGGAAAAAGATCATCTGGCTTGGCTGTTATATGATTGGCTTGTGCATACAGGTACAATAACCCTCCTAACAATAAGAATATAAAATTTACGATTAGCAGAACAAAGCAAAAGGTGATCATATTCTTCTTAGAATCTCCCAAATTACTTACGCTTATATTCTTCTGCATCATCTCCTGATCCAGCCCTGTCATAGCTATGGTGATAAATGCTCCACCCAATATCTGTTTTAGAAAAAATCCTGTTTGTAGCGGATCTGTATTGATCATCTTAGTATATCCCCTCTCTTTCATGGCATGCCAGGTAGCTCCTAGGTCCAGATGTAGTGTATGCATGATATAACCTACACACACCAGCAATGCCAGCATCATAAAAGTCGTTTGCAGCGTATCTGTCCACACTATGGTCTTTACACCTCCTCTAAAAGTATAGAGTAGTATCAGTGCTAATATCAGCACTGCTGTCAGCTCAAACGGTATTCCTATATCTTGCAAAATAAACTTTTCAAGTACCTTTATTACTAGGTACAATCTCAATGTCGCACCCAATGTCCTCGATAACATAAAGAACAATGCACCTGTCTTGTAGGCACTTGTCCCCAGTCGTTTATCTAGATAAGTATAGATAGAGGTCAATTGCATTTTGTAATACAATGGCAGCAGTATAAATGCTACAGCAAAATATCCCAACCAATATCCAATTACAATTTGAAAATATTGAAAGCCACTACCCCCTACCTTCCCCGGCACAGATATAAATGTCATTCCCGACAACGATGTCCCTATCATCCCAAATGCCACTATCCACCACTTGCTATTGCGGTTACCTATAAAGAACGATTCATTATTTGAATGTCTGGATGTATAAAATGCAATACCCAACAGTAAAGCAAAATATGCCAACACTATAGAAAGTAGAATTACAGAACTCATATGCGTGAAAATAAAAAAGACTTTGCCTATTCAGGCAAAGTCTGCAAAGTATTTTAAGAAAATCGTTATTACCAGCCCACAATAAACGTAATACCTATATCTAATTGATTCTTATAAGGACTATAGTCTTGTTGCAGTACATCATACTTTAATTCAATAAGTACCGACGAATTCCGTGAAGCCTGCATTTTATAACCTCCACCCAGCAACAAACAAGGAACTCCTGCTGTTACTTTTCTTGAAAGTTACGCTCCTGTATATCCATCATTATAGTATTCTTTATAGCTCATGATATCATACTCAAATTTACCGGCGGCATATATATGGTTCCATATCAGATACTTTGCCCATAAGGAGGGGGCAAATATCTGAGATACCAAAGGAAAATAATCATACTGCTGGGTGGTCATATTCACAAGCGGGTAATAATTATTGATCCGTAAATATTCATATCCCAACCCAATTCCTGCAACAAATTCATCAGAAAAACGATAACCTATCAATGGAGCTAACGACACTTGAGTAACATCTCCAAATGATAATCCACCACCTCCGCCAAATACCAGCTTACTAGGGTCAAAACCCTTTTCTACATGCTTCCTTTTCTCTTTACCTATATCTCTTCCGCTGCTATTATATATCGGGGCATCTTGCGCCATAGCTACAGACATCCCCACACACAATAAAAGACTACAAATAACATATTTCATATCTAATGATTATTATTCCAAATTTAAGACAATTAATGCTTTCAAAGGTTTAAGTCGCTTCTCGTATATAAATTTAACGTTGCAATGACATTTTTAGTACTCTACACAAATATCTTCCCTGGGTTCAATATGCCCTTAGGGTCAAATACCTTCTTGATATCTTTCATCAATTGTAGTTGTACTTCGTTGAAAACCACATCCATATACCCCTTTTGCACCAGCCCTATTCCATGTTCCCCCGATATAGTACCTCCCAGTCTGGCCACCTCTACAAATAGTTTCCTGATGCCTATAGGTAGCTTTTCCTGCCAGTCCTTATCGCTCATATTCTGTTTTACTATGTTCACATGCAGGTTACCATCCCCCGCATGTCCATAGCATACTGAATGAAAACCATATTCCTTACCTATGGCTTTGATGATGCGCAGCAGCTCCGGTAATTCAGCTCTGGGTACTACTGTATCTTCTTCTTTATAGATGCTATTACTCTTCACAGCCTCACCTACTTTACGTCTCAGATTCCACAGTATTTGCTTTTGCTCATGGCTATCGGCAAAAAGTATCTCTCCTGTATCATATTTCTGCACTACATCTGCTATCGCTTCCATCTCTGCATATAGTTGCTCTTTATGGTTCCCATCCACTTCTATCAGTAGGTGCGCTTGTATATCATCAGGCAATGGCACATTACTGTTAGGCACATAACCCATCACCCATTCCAGTGCGTCTCTCTCCATAAACTCTAGTGCCGATGGGGTATATCCTGCCATAAAAATGGCATTCACCGCCTCACAGGCTTGCTCTGCACTGCGAAAGGGTACCAGCATTAGCAGCTCATGTTGCACTGCTGGTATCAGTCGCAGCACTATCTTAGTTATTACCCCTAATGTCCCTTCACTGCCTACTATCAGTTGTGTCAGGTTATAGCCTGTGGCATTCTTCAGCACATTGGCTCCTGTATATATTACTTCACCGTTAGGTAGTACCATTTCCAGATTCAGCACATAGTCCTTTACCACACCATATTTCACAGCTCTAGGCCCACCCGAGTTTTCCGATACGTTCCCACCTATAAAGCAAGACCCCTTACTGGCAGGATCTGGTGGGTACATCAGTCCTGCTGCTTTCACATGTTCTTGCAGCACTTGGGTGATTACTCCCGGCTCTACAGTCACTTGAAAGTTGCGCTTATCTACATGTAGTATTTTGTTGAATCGTTTCATGTCCAGCACCACACCTCCATGCACTGCTAGTGCGCCACCACTCAGTCCTGTACCAGCTCCTCTGGGGGTTACAGGTATCTGTTGTTCATTGCAGTATTTCATAATGGCACTTATCTCCTCCACGCTCTCCGGTTGCAATACTATCTCAGGCATATAATGCAGATCCTCAGTTTCATCATGGGCACATCTTTCCAGCTGCTCTGTATCTGTCAGTATCATATGTGCAGCCAGCTGGCTGCTAAAGAATGCTATATCTTCCGTTTGTATCTTCTTATATGCCATCCTGCAAAATTCATCATTCATTCCTCAACATCAAAATCTACCCCGTTTTTTACCCCTTAATGTTAAATCTTATTAAAAAAACTACGTTTTGCACAGTACTATGCATTACATAATACTATTTTTTACCTAGCTTTGTCTCACAATAGCAATGTATGTCCATAGAGAATACAGAATCACAAATGCGGAAAGGCCTGCTGGAACTATGCATTCTGGGTATTATACTCAAACAAAAGGAAGCATACCCCAGCGATATCCTCGAACAACTCAAAGAGGCTAAACTGGTAGTTTTAGAAGGCACTTTATATCCCCTGCTCACTCGTCTCAAAAACGCGGGTATGCTCAATTACCGTTGGGAAGAATCCTCCTCCGGCCCCCCACGCAAGTATTATTCACTCACCAAACCCGGTATCAAGTTCTATGCACAACTTCGTACCACTTGGGACGAACTCAGTCAGGCTGTCGATCATTTGACCATTAATATAAATTAAACCATACCCCTTTATGCAACGCATCTTACAAATAAATCTTGCTGGTCGCATCACTCCTATCGAAGAGGATGCATACATGATATTGAAAGATTACATCACCTCTCTCGAAAGACAATTCGCCAAAGAAGAAGGTCGCGATGAGATATTGCAGGATATTGAGAATCGCATTGGCGAACTCTTTGCTCTTCGTTTACAGAATGGCGCCCCTGCGGTAGATAAAGAAGATGTACGCAAGGTCATGGAAACGCTGGGCCATGCCTATGATATTGGTTCCGATACCAATTCAGGACAACCCACTAGCCCATACCTGCCTGTACAATACACGCCTCGCCAACGCCGCACCTCAGATCGGTCAGGAGTATGGCATTAGTAAAGTTTACATACATCGTTGGGTCAA
>JBAWXE010000031.1:0-26998 GCA_037144255.1 Bacteroidota bacterium
CAAATAAGATATTTCAAAATATTTAACCACCTTTGTGGTTAAATATTTTGAAATATCTTATTTGTTTGAAATAGTGCTGAGTTAATTAAAAATGGAAATGGGAAAAATTCAGAATTACTGAATGAGAATGGAACGACTGTTGTTCCTATACTGCAAGATTACAAATGTTTTTCTAAATAAAGAAAAAAACTTACGCATTGAGTTTAGACCTGGTCAAATAAGCCTTTGCCATCCTTTGAATGGTCTGTTCTACCGGTGTATAGCTGAATTCCGGCAGATATCTCAGTAATTTCTCATTATTGTAGAGGCTCTGTTTATGGGCATTACGGGCTGTTTCCCTTGTTATCAATGGTTTTGTACCCATTATGCTATATTTCAATGCACCTAAACGCCATACTATACCTGTCATCAGTTCACTAGCCTTGATACGGGGGGCTCTTCGGTCCAAAGATCTTGCCATCATGGCAAATATTTCCTTATAGGCATAATTACCGGCACTCATAATGAACCGCTCTGCCTGAATAGGGCTTTTCATCAGCATATCCATCGCATGTACCACATCCTTCACATCCACCCAAGCATTGATACCTTCTGTATAAAAAGGGAATTCGTCATAGGCCACTTTGATCATTTGTGCAGAACCTGTATTCCAGTTCCCCTCACCTAAAATAATACCCGGGTTGATCACTACTGCATTCAGCCCTTCTCCTATACCACGCCATACTTCCATTTCTGCCATATACTTACTGATACCATAAGCAGAATTTTGTTCACTTTCCTCCCATTCTTCATCTTCATTGATCTCCTTTTGTGCTTGATTTCTTCCTAATGCAGCTACTGAACTCACAAATATCATTTTGCGAATACCCTGCTCTAAGGCCTCATTCACAATATTGGCAGTGCTTTCTACATTAGTATGTATTATCTGCTTTCGGTCTTTAGGTAAGAAAGAAACTACAGCTGCACAATGATATACTTCTGTTATGCCTTTCATAGCTTCTTCTACCTCAAAAATATCCAGCAGATCGCATGACATCCATGTTACCCCTTTGAGATCTTTCAGAGCTGCACCAGGCAGGGTATGATGGTACAAGGCGCGCACTTCTCTGCCTTGTGCAGACAGATGCTGCACCAAATGCTGACCGAGAAAACCGCTTGCGCCGGTGACCAATATCATGAATAGCTATATAGATTGAAATTGTCGTAGAAAACGTACATCATTCTGTGAATACAAACGCAGATCATTTACCTGATATTTCACCTGTGTAATACGCTCTACCCCCATTCCGAAGGCAAAACCTGTATATACATCAGGATCGATGTTGAAATTGCGAAGCATATTAGGATGTACCATACCACAGCCTAGTATCTCTACCCAGCCTGTATGTTTACATAGATTGCAACCACTACCACCACATACTGTACAAGAGATATCCATCTCTGCACTAGGCTCTGTGAATGGGAAATAAGATGGGCGGAAACGCACCTGAGTATCTTCTCCAAACATCTCTGTAACAAAATAATACAGTGTCTGTTTCAGATCTGCAAAAGAGACATTCTTATCTATGTATAATCCTTCACACTGATGGAAAAAGCAATGTGCCCTAGCAGATATTGTTTCATTTCGGTATACACGACCGGGGCAAATGACCCTTACAGGCAGTTTGCCTTGCTCCATGATACGAGCCTGTACCGACGAAGTATGTGTGCGTAATACCCAATCAGGTTGTTGAGACACATAGAACGTATCCTGCATATCACGGGCCGGGTGATGTTCGGGCATATTCAGAGAAGTGAAATTATGCCAGTCATCTTCTATTTCCGGACCTGTTGCAATACTGAAACCTATCTTTTCAAAAATGGAAACGATCTTATTTTCTACCATCCTCAATGGGTGGCGTGTACCCAATGGCAGTGGTGTACCCGGCAAGCTTACATCTATAGCGGGGCCTTTCTTTTGGCCTGCAGACTGCAAATGTGCAAATGCCTCGAATTGAGCTTCAGCCAGTTGTTTAAAACTATTCAGCACCTGACCTGCTTCTTTCTTTTGTTCCACAGGTACATTCTTCATTTCACCGAAGATCTGCTTCACAATACCTTTTGTACCTAAGTACTTGATACGATAAGCTTCCAGTTCGGCAGCGTCGGCCGGCTGAAAAGCTTTTATTTCCTGCTCATACGAACGGATCTGATCTAATAACGCTTGCATATGAACAAAGATAGCAGATTGCCTGATTTAGACCCCAATTATCCTATTTGTTGCAACAGCTTGTTAAATTATTATTGCAAACCCTTATATAACTACTATGTTATATGGGTCTTGCTTGCATTTTGACTATTTTTGGCAAAACTCGTAGAATGAACAAAATACTCCTTTCAATTATCTGCTTTCTTAGCTTGACAATAGCTTTTTCTTCATGTGTTTCTAATAAAAAATACATGGATTCGGTGGCTAATACTGATAGACTAAGGGCTGACAGTACTCGAATGAGTAATGAGATAGCTGATCTGAACAACAGAATAATCAAATTGAATGCAGAGATAACAGACCTTAAAAACCAGAAAACGAATAATCTCGCTCGTATCAATGAGTTAACAGACCAGAGTAGACAATTGCAATCTCAGGTAGGTAAACTGCAAATGGATCTGGGCGATATGGAAGCGGCCAATAAAAGCACCAATACAAAACTGACACAAAGCCAGAAACAAATAGCTGACCAGCAAAAGAAGCTACTGCAATTGCAAGGCCTCATAGACCAACAAAGAAAGAATACTGAAGAACTGCGTAAAAAGATCTCAGACGCACTGGTAGACTTTAACTCCAGCCAGCTGACCGTATCTATGAAGAACGGCCGCGTATATGTAAGTATGCAAGAGTCACTACTTTTCCCATCCGGCTCTGCAGAGGTGAACCCTAAGGGTAAAGAAGCCTTATCTACTTTGGCTCAGGTACTGAACCAAAACCAAGATATCAATGTGAATGTAGAAGGTCATACAGACTCTATTCCCATTACTAAAAAATATGAGGACAACTGGGCTCTCAGTGTAGCTCGTTCTACTGCCATATCTCGTATACTTATTAATGATTATCATGTAAATCCTGTGCGTATCACATCTAGTGGACGTAGTCAATATGCGCCCTTAGAAGGTAATAACACACCCGAGGGTCGTGCGCATAATCGCCGTACAGAGATCATTCTGGAACCTAAGTTAGACCGACTGATGGAGCTGATACGCAACGAATAATTACACTATTTATACAAAATTGATGACACTTAAAGCTGACCATTTTGGTCAGCTTTTTTTATTATACAAAGAAAAGATATCCACATTTGGCATTGCTGTATTCTTGTTAAAACCCTTTACTATAAGTCATTTCCGGCGATCTTTCATTAGATCTAGTGGATATCTCTTTTTGGAAAACAGTTATTTGCCCTCCTACCTTTGTCCTGAATATTCACTATACCATCAAAAAAACAGTAACTAATTTTTTAATTATAAAATATCAAAAACTATGAACATTGAAAACATTGCTTTAGAACTCATTCAACAGTATTACGCCCAGCTCCAAGACCTCAATTACGCCATCAGCCTGCGCCCAGAAGGCGAAAGACACGCAAGTGCCCAAGAATCAGTTATCATGTGTAAACTGCTGAATTGCATTAAGGCACTACGCAAGGAAATAGCAATTACCACAGAGGTAGAAACTGTTACAAGTACT
The DNA here is from genome assembly GCA_037144255.1 of Bacteroidota bacterium. Taxonomy (GTDB): domain Bacteria; phylum Bacteroidota; class Bacteroidia; order Chitinophagales; family Chitinophagaceae; genus JBAWXE01. The sequence continues at coordinate 3,722 of JBAWXE010000031.1, forward strand.
GTCATATCACCTAAAGTAGTCTCTACTGCCAATACTGTCAGCACTGCTACTATACATACTGGTGGGATATCTACATTTGCCATACCTAATATGAACCAGAAGCAAAGTCGTATCTCCAAGGCAGTTCGCAAACAGGCAGCAAGAGCCGTAGCCAGCAACAAGTTCAAGAAATAGGTTATCATTTTGGTAATTGTCCAGCCTCCGGAGATACACATTGTTAAGATTTTTATCATATCAATTTTTACTGCTTCATTTTAGTTAAATTGTGTTGTTAAAAAACTTTTCTAAGATGAATCGAGCTATTCGTAAAGTAGCGGTGATAGGATCAGGTGTCATGGGCTCTCGTATTGCATGCCATTTTGCTGGTATCGGTGTACAGGTATTACTATTGGATATTGTACCTAAAGAACCTTCTGATGCCGAAAAAGCTAAGGGACTGAGCATAGAAAGCAAAGCTGTACGAAATCGTATCGTGAATGAGGCTTTGCAAGCTACCCTAAAAAGTAATCCTTCTGCAGTCTATGTAAAAAAAGTGGCAGATCATGTGAGCATAGGCAATATAGACGATGACTTGCCTAAAATAGCAGATTGCGATTGGGTAATAGAAGTGGTGATAGAACGTTTGGACATCAAACAAAAAGTGTTTGAACAAATAGAGAAGTACCGCAAACCCGGTACACTCATTACCAGCAACACATCGGGTATACCTATACACCTGATGAGTGAAGGTAGGAGCACGGATTTTCAACAGCATTTCTGTGGTACACACTTCTTCAATCCACCACGTTACTTAAGACTACTGGAGATCATTCCTGCACCTAATACCAAAGCGGAGGTCATTGATTTCCTGATGGCTTACGGCGATAAGTTTCTGGGAAAGACCACTGTATTATGCAAAGACACTCCTGCTTTCATTGCCAATCGCGTAGGTGTGTTCGGTTTTATGGCTGTATTTCATGCCATGCAACAACTGAGTTTGAATGTAGATGATATAGATACACTTACAGGCCCGGTTATGGGGCGACCTAAGTCTGCTACATTTCGCACAGGCGATGTAGTGGGTCTCGACACATTGGTACATGTAGCCAAAGGATTGGTAGAGAATGTACCTAATGACGAAGCTATTAATTTGTTCAAACTACCTCCTTTCTTAGAGCAGATGGTGGCCAGCAAATGGCTGGGAGACAAGACAGGGCAAGGATTCTATAAAAAGGTAAAAGGAGAGAAGGGCAAGTCGGAGATTCTGACGCTGAATTTGCAGAGCATGGAATATGGCCCCAAACAAAAAGCCCGTTTTGCTACTCTGGAGACTGCCAAGCCAATTGATGATCTAAAGACAAGGCTCAAAGCACTGTATGCCGGTCAGGATAAAGCAGGTGAATTCTATCGCTTATTTCATCACTTACTGTTTGCATATGTATCTTATCGCATACCGGAGATCACAGACGATCTGTATAAAATAGATGATGGTCTGAAAGCCGGCTTCGGTTGGGAAATAGGAGCTTTTGAAAGTTGGGATATACTCAATGTAGCCAAGACATTAGAAACCATGAAGGCTTCCGATATCTCTGTAGCCCCTTGGGTACAAGAGATGCTGGACCAAGGTTACACCACTTTCTACAAAACAGAGAATGGGCAACGTAAGTATTATGATATCCCTACCAAAAGCTACAAAACCATACCGGGTACCACTTCTTTCATCTTACTGGAGCATCTGGATGAAAAAATAGTATGGAAGAACAGTGCTTGTGCCTTGTATGACATAGGCGACGATGTAGTAGCTCTGCGCTGGAACACCAAAATGAATAGCATAGGTGGCGAAGTGCTGGAGGCCGTTCAAAAATCAGTAGCTATAGCAGAAGAAAAATATAAAGGATTAGTTATAGCCAACAGAGGCGCCAATTTCAGTGCAGGGGCGAATGTGGGATTAATATTCATGTTCGCTGCAGAGCAAGAATATGACGAATTGGATTTTGCCATCCGACAGTTCCAGCAAACTACTATGCGCCTGCGCTACAGCAGTATTCCTGTAGTAGTGGCACCACATGGTCTTACACTAGGCGGTGGTTGCGAGATGTGCCTGCATGCCGATGGGGTGCAAGCTGCTGCAGAAACCTATATAGGACTTGTAGAACTAGGTGTAGGGCTTATACCTGGTGGTGGCGGTACTAAAGAAATGATAGTACGTGCCTCTGACAGAAACATTAAAGAAGATGTAGAACTGAATTACCTACAGCAGCTATTCATCAACGTAGCCACAGCCAAGGTATCCACTTCTGCACAGGAAGGCTTTGAGAATTTTGTTTTACGCCCGGGTATAGATAGCATTTCTATGAATCCCGATAGGCGAATAGCAGATGCTAAACGTAAAATATTGATGCTATTTGAACAAGGCTATACACAACCTACAGCTCGTAATGATATCAAAGTGCAAGGCCGTGGTGGTCTGGGCCCTATGCTCTCAGGCATACATGCCATGTGGATTGGGAAATATATCTCCGACTACGATAAGTTCATAACTGAAAAACTGACCCATGTAATGTGTGGTGGCGATCTGTCTCAGCCTACTATGGTTTCTGAGCAATACCTCCTGGACCTGGAACGCGAAGCTTTCCTAAGCCTATGTGGACAAAAGAAGACTTTAGAAAGATTACAAAGTATCTTGCAGTCCGGCAAACCACTCAGGAATTAATTAAAGTAAATAGTACCAATGTTCAAACATTTACATAAATACTTACTACAATCAGTTTTGCTTGCGGCTGTATTATTATGCAGTCTCCCATCTTATGCACAAAAACCTCATGCACAAGCTGCTCAGCCACAATCATCTCTTGAAAATAAGATACAGGATAGCATCTTAGGCTTACTGCATCATATAGATGTGGTGAAAAAGGAAGATTCATTAAAAATGGCCAATGATGAGCTGATGGCTTATCTGAAAAGGGTATGCACTAAGGTGCCTGCCACCCTTAACATGAAGTATAAGAAAGTAGAAACAGAAATGGATATTACCAGCTCAGATGACAATAAAGTGCGTGTATATAGCTGGAAATCCTCTTTTGAAGGCACTTACTATAATATCCTCATGCAATATAAAGGCTCTAAAAACCCAATAGTTTGGCAAATGAATAATGCCGATGATCCTCTATCATCTAGCACTGTGCCTACTTCCATCAAAAGCATCCAAACAGCCGGTAAGAAAACAGTATATATAGTAGTAGAAGGAGTTTTCGGTTCTCATGGCCTTGAAACCGAAAAAGCTGTTGCTTATACTATTACGAATGACCAGATGTTAGCCATACCCCTCTTTCAAACAGAAACCGGTACAGAAAAAGAAGTTTCATACCATATCGCTTCTATAAACGATTACGACCCCGAGATCAACATTCATTTAAGCCCCGATAAGAAAACATTATATATTCCCGTTAGTGGCAAAGAGTATTCGGTATATAAGTTCAATGGAACTAAGTTTGTGTACGACAAGAATGCTAAATAATAATTACGACTTTTACTGTGTTAATAGATAGGATGCAACAGAAAATGAACATAATGACGGGTTTGAGAGTGTTTTTGATATGCTTATTGTCACTTGCATATAGCGATACATTTGCCCAAAATGAGGAGCTTACTCAGGCAAGGCAGTTTGTTACAGATAAAAACTATGATAAGGCACTCCCATTATTCAAAAAGTTATTTTCTAAGATCCCGACTGACGAGAGTGTATACAAAGACTACTTCAGCACCTTGTTAGTAGTCAAAAAGTATAAGGATGCCGAGAACCTTGTTAATGAACAAATAAAGACCCATCCTCAAAACCCATTATTGTATATAGATTTGGGAAATGTGAATATGGTCAGTGGCAAGGATAAAAAAGCCGAAGATGCATTCAATGACGCACTCAATTATCTCAATGGTGATGATATTCGCACACAATTGGTAGCTAGTGCATTTGTGGCCTTAGGCAAAGACCAATATGCCATCAAAGCATTTGAGAAAGTAAAAATGATGATGGGCAATAATCCCTATACTGCTTTTTTATATGGCGGCCCTTTATCAAAACTGTATGTAAAAACAGGTGCTATAGACAAAGCTATTGATATCCTTATAGAAGGCATGCCCTATACTCCTACAGGCATTGAGAGTGTTAAGGCCAACTTATTAGAACTACTGGGAACCGATCAGGCAAAACTGCAGGCCAGCTCCAAAGCTCTGATCAAAGACATCAACATACACCCTGAGAATCTCAATTATGTAGAACTCCTTACCTGGCTATATACCCAGCGCGGCGATTGGGATGGAGCTTTGATACAAATGCAGGCCGTAGACGAACGCAACAAAGAAACGGGCAACCATTTATTAGCCTTTGCCAATACCGCCTTCAAGGAAAAACAATACGATATAGCCATAAAAGCGCTGGATATAGTAATAGAAAAAGGCAAAGACCAACCCAATTATAAAACTGCTAAAAGTGAAAAACTGATCGTTCAGTTCCAACAAATAAAAAGCAACCCCGACTATACGCCACTGCAAGTATCAGATCTGGTTCATGTTTTTGACACCTTCTTTATTGAGTTCCCTCATTCTTATGCCGAACCACTGGTACAAGAATATGCATCCCTATATGCCCAATATAATAACGATCCCCGGCAGGGTATAAACATTCTGAAACAAGCCGTGGGTATGCAAAATACATCCCGCGAGTTTGCCGCTCAATGCAAATTGCAAATGGGCGATTATTATACCCTTATTGATAAAGTTTGGGATGCTTCGCTCATGTATGGGCAGGTAGATAAAGATTTCAGACTAGATGCACTGGGTGAAGATGCCCGTTTCAGACGTTCGCGACTGGCATACTATCGTGGCGATTTCGAATGGGCTCAGGGTCAATTATCTGTACTCAAGGCCTCTACTTCCGAACTTATAGCTAATGATGCCTTGTACCTTTCTGTACTCATTACCGAAAATGTAGGAAAGGATAGTAATGTAGTACCTCTGCAACGTTTTGCTCATGCCGATCTGCTACTCTTTCAAAATAAAGACAAAGAAGCCGAGACTTTACTCGACAGTATCACTACAGCATTCCCTAAACATCCTTTAGAGGACGATATCCTGATGTTACATGCTCGTTTAGCCGAAAAACATCGGAATTACACCAAAGCCCTTGATTATCTGAAAGATATCTATACCAGGTTTGGCAAAGATGTATTGGCAGATGATGCCGTATTTAAAACTGCCGAGATCTACGAGCTTTATTTGCACCAACCTGATAATGCAAAGAAATTCTACGAACAGCTGATCATCGATTATCCCGGTAGCACTTTCGTACAAACTGCCAGACAACGTCTGCGCTTACTCAGCACAGCGCATAGCTAATTCCTATTTTGTTTCCATGTAGTTCGTTTGTACCTTTTAGGCTACATTCCACCTGATGAAACGCTGGCCACGGTCACAAGCCTATCTATGGGAAGAAGCCCCCTTCTTCCGTTTATTATTGCCGCTAATAGCAGGAATTATCTGCTACGACGCAGGCCTATTCAGCATTTTCACAGACTATCAGGCTATATTCATTGCGCTTAGCTCAATGTTCGTTTTTATAGCATGTACCTTCATTAAAAACAAGAGTACACTTACCACTTCTGTTACTTTCCTGGCATTCAATTTAGCCCTATTCCATTGTGCCTATCTTTTATGCGCTACACAAGATGTTCGTAAACAACCCAACTGGTTTGGGAACACATTAAAGACCGGCAATGCTTATTTGGCCACTGTTAGCACAGCCCCTATAGAAAAAGAAAAGACCTGGAAAATGCCCGTTCGCATCGTAGCATCTATGTCTGATAAGGCACATACCGCTACAGGCGATGCTATAATATACCTTTACAAATGGGCAATGCCACCATCATTACAAAAAGGCGATACTATTATCTTACCCAACAAATGGCAACCTATCAAGAACAGTGGTAACCCCTTCGAATTTGACTATAGTAGATTCTGCTCCCGCAATGGTTTGTATTACCAACAGTTCCTTGCTCCATATAAAGTACAACTATATAAAAGAGGCCAAGCCTCTGCCATATCATTAGTAGAAAAAAGTCATGACTGGTGTACCCAACAATTACGCACATATATACATGATACAGCTACTCTGGGCCTTATACAAGCCATGCTGCTGGGCGACGAAGTGAACATGGACCCGGATATGCGTCAGGCATATGCAGATACAGGTATCATACATATAGTAGCCATTTCAGGTTCCAATATCATGATGTTCTTCGTCGTCATTTCTGCTCTCCTGTTTTGGATCAGGAACAAAAAATACCATTGGCTAAAATACATCATTGCACTCCCACTTGTATGGTTCTATGTATTCATGGCCGGCGCGCCACCATCTGCCATTCGTGCAGCTATTATGTTCTCAGTTCTGGCTTTAGGTCTTGCCTTACAAAAAAACCAACACTCTCTCAATCAATTATTGGCCACTGCTTTCATACTTCTTTGCGCGCAACCTATGTGGTTATATGCAGTAGGTTTCCAGCTATCCTTTGTAGCAGTATTATCTCTCATTATATTCTATGCCCCTATCCATCAGCTTTGGGCACCTCCATACAAAATCCTTAAGCCCCTATGGGCTACTATATGTGCCAGTCTTGCAGCAGAGATACTGGTAGCACCTTTGGTCATATACTATTTCCATATGTTCCCCACTATGTTCTTGCTGGCCAATGTCATTGCTTATTTGTTTATGGGCCTGGTGCTCATATTGGGTATTGCTATCATAGCTCTTAGTCCTATGACAGCTATAGCTGCCGGTACTGCATCTCTTACTGTAGTGATAGCTACTTTTTTTAATCATGTAGTACACACCCTGCAAGGCTGGGACCCTGCCTCTTTTCATTTCCTCACAGTTTCCGGCTTTCAGCTATTGCTCTGTTACCTATGTATACTTGGTTTGGGCATTTTTTGGCTCCGTCAAAAAAAGTCTGGGCTATTTATAGGGCTGCTTACAGCTTGCCTATTTATGTTCAGCACTTGTATCATCCATTGGCAAACCCTGCATCAGCAAAGACTCATTGTCTACAATTCCGGCAACCACGCACTGGTAGAGTCGGTAAATGGACCTTACTACACACCTATATTTAACGATTCTGCATTCCGCCACAAGGATAGTTATTTGCTCAAGGCTGCTCATACAGGCTGGCATTGCCGTCAGTCAAGCAATTGTATCCATACAGAACTACATTTAATTGCCGGCAAAAAAGTATTGTTCTTTGATAAGAACCTACCAACTGGTAAGGTTCCATTCCCAATCGATGTTTTGATCATTAATAACCCGCTACCTTCCTTGTCCCTAGCTGATTTGAAAAGCACTTTCGCAGCTCAGGAATTGGTAGTTTGCGGGCATCAGACTAAAAAGTATAGCCAACAATGGCGTTCCTATTGCCTAAAGGCTGGTATTCATTACCATTTTGTAAAAGATGACGGGGTTTTCCTCTTAGAATAACACTTATGAATTTATTACTGATATGAAATTATCTAAGCTTTAGTATCTTGCGGCGTCATATTTGTAGAAATACTTTTTAAAATGAACCACACCATCAAATCCGCTCTTATTTCTGTCTTTTACAAAGATGGTCTCGAGCCTATCGTACGCAGTCTCAATAATTTGGGAGTTACCATATACTCTACCGGAGGCACACAAGCATTTATTGAAAAACTGGGTATTCCTTGCATTGCAGTAGAGAGTGTTACTAATTATCCTTCCATTTTAGGTGGCCGTGTAAAAACCTTACACCCAAAAGTGTTTGGCGGTATACTCGCACGCAGAGAAAATAGTGAAGACAGAAAGCATTTAATGGAGTACGATATTCCATTATTAGACCTAGTGATCGTTGATCTGTATCCTTTCGAGGAAACAGCCAACAAAACCAATGATGAAGATGCTATCATTGAGAAAATAGATATTGGTGGCGTTTCTCTGATTCGTGCTGCTGCTAAGAATTTTAAAGATGTCTGTGTTATTGCTTCCAGAAATCAATATGCCGACCTATTAGATAAGCTGAATAAAGACAAAGGTGATATCAGCCTAGAAGACAGAAAACGTTTTGCCTCTGTAGCCTTTGCAGAATGCGCTCATTATGACGTAGCTATTGCCGATTATTTCAATCGTAGTACAGATACTTCCAGCTTCCAGCTTTCTATTTCCAGCAAATTGTCGCTTCGTTATGGCGAAAACCCTCACCAGCCGGCTGTATTCTATGGCGAACTTGGTGAATTGTTCGAACAACTGAATGGTAAAGCTCTTTCTTACAATAATTTGGTAGATATCAATGCTGCTTGCCAGCTGATATCCGAATTCAAGTTTCCTACATTTGCCATCATCAAACATACTAATGTTTGTGGCGTTGCAGAGAGAGATACTGTAGATGCAGCTTGGGATGCAGCACTTGCCGGTGATAAGGAAAGTGCTTTTGGGGGTGTGCTCATCACCAATAGAAATATTGATGCCCAAGTAGCAAAGAAAATAAACGAATTGTTTTTCGAGATACTCATCGCTCCTAGCTTTGACGAAGAGGCATTAAGCATTCTACGCAGCAAAAAAAATCGTATTCTTCTCAAACAAATTCAAGAGTTCTACCCTTCCCGCGAATACAAATGTGTACTCAATGGTGTATTGGTACAAGAAGTAGATAAGACCAACTTTACTGAATGGAAAGAAGTAGGTGCACGCCCTTGTACCGAGGCCGAGGTAGCTGATCTTACTTTTGCCAATATCATTTGCAAGCACCTCAAATCTAATGCCATCGCACTGGTCAAGAACAAGCAGTTGATAGGCAAGGGTTGTGGACAGACCAGTCGTGTAGATGCTTTAAGGCAGTCGCTGGAAAAGGCCAAACAGTTTGGATTCTCCCTCAAAGGTGCTACTATGGCATCAGATGCTTTCTTCCCTTTCGATGATTGTATCCGCATGGCTCACGAGGCAGGTATCACAGCTGTCATACAGCCGGGTGGCTCTGTTCGCGATAATGATTCCATACAGTACTGTATGGCCAACAATATGGCTATGGTCCTTACTCAGACACGCCATTTCAAACACTAATTACCCATATACATGGTATCTATACTCATAGCCGATGATCTCTTGCTGCGCTCTTACGAACTGGAGGATGCACCTGAGCTGTTTCGTGCTATCAACGAGTCTCGCTCACATTTACGTATGTGGCTGGATTGGGTAGATGCTACCACTAAACCGGAACATTCCTTACAATTCATCCAGCACTCGCTTCAGCAGCTGCACGATCAAAAAGCATTGGCACTGGGTATCTTTCACAAAAGAAAGATCATAGGAGGCATTGGCATGCATCAGTGGGATCATGCTACCAAAAAAGTATGTATCGGCTACTGGATCAGCAAAGAGTACGAGGGCAAAGGCATTATCAGTCAATGTAGTATACGCCTATTCGATTTCCTGTTCGATAAATTAGGTATCAATAAGATCGAATTGCATTTTGTCAGTAATAATACTCGCAGTGCATCTGTAGCCAGCCGGCTTGGCTGTAAAGTAGAAGGCATCTTACGCCAAAGCAGCCTCCTAAATGGCAAACTGGAAGATGTAGTAGTTACGGGCCTTTTAAAAAGCGAATGGGAAAACCATAAAAAAACAGAACAGCTTCATTAAGCCTATCAATACTTATATAATGGCAAACGCCTGAGTCTTAGACTCAGGCGTTTTATTGTATAGCTGTTATAATGTTCTTTTACTTATTCAGCTTCTCCCACATCTCCGGTATGCGTTTCACCCAGTTCAGTTCTTTCATCTTTTCACGCGCTTCTTCTGCCGGCGAACCGAAGTATATCTTAGCTCCTTCCAGGCTCGATGGTACACCACTTTGCGCATATACTATGGCTCCCTTACCTATTACTAAGTCCTTGCTTACTCCTACTTGTCCCCATAGTATCACATCATCTTCTATGATGGCTTTACCACCTATCCCTACTTGTGCTGCAAAGAGGCAGTTCTTACCTATTACAGCTCCATGCCCCACATGTATATGGTTATCCAGTTTAGTACCACGTCCTATTATAGTATCTCCACTTACACCTTTATCTATAGTGCAACATGCTCCTATTTCCACATTTTCTTCTATTATCACGCGGCCACAGCTTTCCAGTTTATCATATTGCACATCACGTTCCTTACGTCTTTTGTAGTAGAATGCATCTGCACCTAATACTACACCTGCATGTATGATTACGTTATCGCCTATCTCAGTATGATCATAAATGGTCACATTCGGATGTATGAGGCAATTCTTACCAATTGTTACATGGTTGCCTACAAATACATTAGGTTGCAGGTGGGTTCCCTCGCCTATCACAGCAGTATCGCTGATCATTTTATTGGCCGGTTCGAAAGAGCGGAACCGCTTTACAATTTTCACATAAGCACTGAATGGGTCGCTATGTATCAGTAGCGTTTTCCCCTCAGGACATGGTACTTCTTTATTGATGATAATGATGGTTGCTGCAGAATGAAGACATTTTTCATAATACTTTTCAAAATCCACAAAAGAAATATCTCCTTTCGTAACTTTATGTATCTCATTGATGCCTGTTGCCATTTGGGTACTATTGCCTGTCAACTTTGCGCCTATCAGGTCTGCTATTTGTTCTACAGGTATTGCTTGCTCAAACTTCATATTCCGAATGTTTGCGCAAAAGTACACACATCAGGCAAGTGATGAAATAAAACATTTATCCCATTTATCGATATAACTATTGACATATATTAACCTGAACGGCAAATTGACCTCCTCAGCGCAGGCCTCTGTCAGCTACGACAATCGTGCTTTCCGCTATGGTTATGGCCTGTTTGAGACCATTTTGGTGAAAAATAATACTGTTCAGCTGGCCCAATATCATTGGCAGCGCTTATTCAAAGGCTTGCAGCAGTTACAATTCACCATTCCCAGGTCTTTTACTCCCGAATGGTTGGAAACTGAGGTTTTGCGTACAGTACAAAAAAACAAAGTGGAAACCCTTTGCAGGGTGCGCTTACAGGTATATGCCGGCACAGGTGGTCTATATGATGGACTGAAGCAGCACCCCGATTTTATAATAGAGTGTTTCCCTCTTAGTCAGGATATCATTACGCTTAATGAGAATGGCCTTGTAGTAGGTATTGCAGAGCGATTACACAAAAGCATCGATGCGCTCTCCAATCTCAAATCATGTAATGCGCTCATATACGCTATGGCAGCGCGTCAGGCCAAGACTTACAAATGGAATGATGCTCTGATTCAGAATGATAAAGGAAATATTATTGAGAGCACTATTGCCAATATTTTTTGGATCAAAAATGATATGATTTATACCCCACCGCTATCCGATGGGTGTATTGCGGGTGTGATGCGGGCTTATTTGATCGATACTTTACCTAAATTTCAATATATTGTAAAAGAGGCTTCTCTTACATCTGCTACCCTTTTCAGTGCCGATGAGATGTTCCTAACTAATGCCATCAGAGGTATTCAATGGATACAAGCTCCAAACAATAAAAAAAATAATATAAATAAAATATCAACTATATATAATACTTTATTTACTTAAACTTATTACCCAAGGTATTGCACTGTATTATTTTTAGTGTATTTTTGGTACTCATGTTTTGTTAAACGAAATGCAATATTAACTTTGCATGAATTGCAAATAATTTGTCAATCATATGAAAAGACTAGGACTACTTACAATTGTTTTAATAACACTTGCCCAAACTTCAAAAGCACAGGTTCGCTTCGGTCCTGAAGCCGGTATGAATATGGCCAATATGACACTTCAAGGCACTTCTAATACAGGATCTTCAAGTGCTGTGTACGGTGCTAGAGTAGGTGCTGTTGTCGATTTCCATTTGGCCGGTACCGTAAATCTGCAAGTGGGTGCTCTTTTTACCATGAAAGGCTTTTCTCAGTCTATAACTATCAATGGTACTACTATTACACAGTCTATTAATACTAACTATGTAGATGTGCCTATCAATGTCATTTACAAACCTACAGGTCATGGTCTCTTCATTGGCGCCGGTCCATATGTAGGCTATTGCCTTTCTGGTAATGAAACACCTGCAGGCGGTAGTGCCATTGCTCTAAGCATTGGTTCTGATAAAACTAAAAACACCTGGACAGCATTGGATTTCGGTGCTAATGGTATGATCGGTTATGAATTCAATAATGGTCTATTCTTCCGAGCTAACTACGCTTATGGTTTTGCAAACTGTATTCCAGGTGGTGATGCAAATAACGGAGCTTACAATTCAGGCTTTAGTTTCACAGCAGGCTGGTTATTCGGTGGTGGTAGTTCTTGGGGCAAAAGTACAGGCGGTCGTTTCTGGTAATACTACATTTCAAACTTTCTATACAAAAGCTGCTTTCTACGAAGCAGCTTTTTTTATTAGTATCTAATAATATTTTTGTACTAATTGATAACCATTTATCTGTGAAGAAACTATTGCTATTCATAGCTATTATCGCTGTATCACCAAGTGCATTTGCACAGGTTTCATTTGGCCCTGAAGTAGGTATGAACTTGGCTGATGTAAGTGTTATTCATACTTCAGGTAGCAGCACTCCAATTACCAGCAGCAAGGGTGGAATATTGTTAGGATGCATTGTTGACAATCCGGCTTCAGCAACTTTTTCCATACAATTTGGACTCTATTATGCAACGAAAGGATATAATATAGACCATGGTTTTACTTCTATAAATTATTTTGAGATACCACTCAACGGTGTCTATTATTTTAATGTAGGTGCAGATAGAATATTTATTGGAGCGGGTCCATATGTTGCATATGCTGTAGGAGGAACAACAAAAGATGGCACTATCAGTAAAAGTTTGAATATTGGAACTGATACATATAGTAGTGATATCACTCCATTTGATCTAGGTGTCAATATGATGGTAGGTTATAAAGTGGCTAGAGAATTCCTTGTCCGAATGCAGTTTGGCTTGGGATTGACTAATATCTACCCAAATGATGCAGCCGGTACCGAACAAAATAGGGTATTCTCCCTATCAGCAGCTTGGTTATTTGGTGGCAAAAAGACCGAAAGTAAATCAGATGAAAAAGCTAAATAATATCTTATTACTTATTCCCTGAGAGCTTACTTCTTTGAAGAATCAAGCTTTTTTATTTCATTGTCTAGTTTCCATTTACCTTTGCAAGCGTATGAGTAAAAAAGTTCGTGTTCGTTTTGCACCTAGCCCTACAGGTGGATTGCATCTGGGTGGTGTCCGTACTGTATTATACAACTACCTGTTTGCTCGTAAGCATGGTGGAGAATTTGTACTGAGAGTAGAAGACACCGACCAGAAAAGGTTTGTAGCGGGTGCAGAGGATTATATTGTCAACTGCCTGAAATGGTGCGGACTAGAACCGGATGAAAGCCCTGAAAAAGGTGGCCCATTTGCACCCTACCGCCAGAGCGAACGCAAAGCTATATATCAACAATACGCACAACAACTGATAGCATCGGGGCATGCCTACTACGCATTTGATACGGCCGAAGAGCTGGAACATATGCGCATACATCTGAAATCTGAGAACAATCCCAGCCCACAGTATGACAGATATACCCGTATGCACATGAAGAACTCTCTGGGGCTTACCAAAGCTGAGGTAGATGAATTGTTGCAAAAGGGAACACCTTATGTAGTACGGATAAAAGTGCCTGAGAATGAAACTGTAGTACTTACAGATATGATACGTGGCGAAGTGAGTTTTGATACTAACTTGCTGGATGATAAAGTGCTGATGAAAGCTGATGGTATGCCTACCTACCATTTAGCAGTGGTAGTAGATGATCATCTGATGCATATTACACATGCTTTTCGTGGGGAAGAATGGCTACCCAGCGCACCTGTACATGTGCTGCTGTGGAAGTATCTGGGATGGATAAACGATATGCCACAATGGGTGCACTTGCCACTCATCATGGGGCCGGATGGCAAGAAACTGAGCAAGAGACATGGTAATACTTATGGGTTCCCCATCTTTGCGATGAACTGGACAGACCCTGTAAAGAATGAATTCACAGAAGGTTTCAAAGAACGTGGTTTTTTACCTGAAGCTTTTATCAATCTACTGGCACTACTGGGCTGGAGCAATGATAAGGGCACAGAGATACTATCGCTGGAAGAACTGATACACGATTTTGACATACACAGAGTACATAGCAGTGGTGCTATTTTCGACTTTGAGAAAGCCAAATGGTTCAACCATCAATACTTACAAAAGGCCGACAATACTACACTGACACTACAGGTAAAACCCTATATAGAAGCACAAGGCATAAAAGTGAACGATGCTTATCTGGCTAAGGTGGTAGCACTTATCAAAGAGCGATGTATGCTATTGCCTGATTTTTGGGAGCAAGGTCAATTCTTCTTTAAAGCACCGCAGACCATTGATGTGCCTGCTATCAAAGATAAATGGACCGTTGAGAAACAAACTTTCTTTGAAAGCTGGGTAGCTACATTCCATAGCATGAGTGAATGGTCGCAAGCTTCACTGGAACAGGGTTTCAACGAACTGATGCAACAACAAGGCATCAAAAAAGGCGATGTACTGTTGCCATTGCGCATTATGCTGGTGGGTGGTAAATTCGGGCCTGGAGTATTCCATATTGCTGAGATGATAGGCAAGGAAGATACTACACAACGTATACGTGCAGCTATAGCATTACTGCAATAAGCAAGCAATAACTCGTATCAAAATACCTCTCCCAGATTCACAAAGAATCCTTTGGAGCCATCGAAGCCTACACCGTAGTCTATACAGACATTGGTCTTGGAGAATTTATTGAGTTTGAGGCGAATACCTGCGCCCACAGCGGGTGCTATGGTCTCAAAGCGATTGCTTTTCAACTCAGTGAAAGACTGCGCATTGGCGAACAATACCCCACCTAACAATTCGTTGTTGGTGATATTGATACGATATTCCCCTTCCAGATAGATCATATTCTTACCCCTGAAACGGCCTTGTATATAGCCCCTGCCTGTATTGGTATACGCATCGCCCCCGGTATTTGGGAGAAGCAGATACGGAGGAGTGCCACCCAAGGTGAGCCAATCATAATTCCAAAGAGCAAACACATTTTTGGTACCATAAGGGAATACTACATAGCGACGCAGATCGGTCACTATGGATTGCCAATTGGAATTACTGCCTACTATATTGTCATTATACCTGTAAGAAATCTTGGCATAGTAACCATTGTCGGGGTTGATGGAATTGCGGCGATCGTCGTACAAGGCATTGAGGGTGATACCCGCTGCAGTCTCTTGATTGCCAAAACCATATTGCTGAAAATCTGTGATCTTACCTGCAGGTGGGTCTATTTCATGAATATTCCAGAAATAATCGAATTCGTAACCGAGACCTACATAGAAATCGTGACCCAGAGAACGCATCAAAGCCTGATGCAAACGTATATATGAATAATCGATAGAGTAAACCTCGTTGAGGTTGGTATACCCACCCAGGCCATAGGTATAGGATGGAAATTTCATGTAGCGCCAGTCGGTAGTGAAATTGTATTTATTGTTATTAGTCCAAATATTGGCTTGTATAGGAAAGATGGTCTGTTTGTACTGAGTATAGGTAATATTGGTAGCTATGGTAGAGATATTCTGCGTGGTATGATCGGCTGTATAGAAGGCTGCATTCGCAGCAGCTATAACTGCAAAGCCTGTTTGTAAAGTATAACCCGCTGCAGGTAGGGCTGATAGCTGCAGATCATGGCGTTGAGAAGCAGTATCGCTACGATGATCGGTACTTTTTTTCATCAGATGCAGTGCTATATCAATTAGATCGCGCTCTTTATTCAAAACATCGGAATGCTGTTCGCTATGATGCGATATGGTGTCAGGAACCTGAGCCTGAGCCATACATGGAGTTAATAGACGTAGCCCCAGAATGGCTATCTTATAGAACAGATCCAATTTATCAGCTGATTACATTGAAATTAAGCGAAAACATCCTCCCATTACCAAGCATCCACAAGTGTACAAAACAACGATAATTTAGACGGATAATTGTTCAAAAAGTTAATTGAGGTGGTATGAAAATTAATCCTGAATGAAAGGAACAAGCGTTTAGAATAAAAGCTGCTTGCAGGTATTATGATAGCGGATGCTATTACCATTTAAAGGATTGATAATTAATACCATAGCGAAAAAATCAAAATACTATTTTTTATCTCTGATTATTCCATAAGGTATCTAATCGTTGATTCCGTTAATAGCAGGCAAATACTATTGATAAGTGCCCAATCCCGAGGGGGGATAGCTACTTTTTGGGAGTGTCAGACATCTTTTGTGATCTGACAAAAAAGGCGATGTAATATAGTTTGAATCCAAGATATAATATGATGATAGTGTACAAAGCAGCCAAAAAACGAGGGCTGAAAATAGCTATATCATAGTTGTGTAAATGCATATTCTGTACACAAAATTCCAAATTGAGGAAATAGACTATAGAAAACAGAATATAAGGGAAATAATCTTTGCTGTAAAATGCGTAGGCTGCAATACAAATAAATGCTGGCTGACTATAACGTTCATGCATCTGGGTATTGAAATAAAAGAACACTAGATACAATAAAGCACCTGTTAGCCAAACTATCTCTTTGCTAATTTGTGAATGTTTGAAAGTATTTGTGAGCCTACGAAAAACATGTATACAAATGGGTAATAAAACAAGGAACGAAGTAAAAAAGAATAGAAATAATCCTACCTGCTTATACGTAAAAGCTGAAAACCAAATTACGTTGTCGGGAGTAGTGCGTAAGTAGCCATCTTTTACCCAATTCCAAAAATTAGGTGCACCGATATTGAGAACAGGGAACATATCAATAGAGCCAATTACCCTTGCCCAAACATTATTAAGGCCATATTGGCCTGTTGTGAAAGGGATAAGGATGATGGCCTGCAGGATGGCCATGACAGCTAGCGGTAATACTGCCTTTTTCCAATCACGGGTAGTAATGATGGTATTAATGATCAATAGACCCCAAAGAGGTAAAAAAACGATAGCCTGTAATTTGAGATTAAGTGCCATCAAATACCAAACGGCACTCCATAAAGTATTCTGCCGGAATGCATAAAATAATGATATGAATAACATGGCAGAAAGCATACCATCCAGTTGTCCCCAAACAAAAGTGTCGTAGGTATAAGCTATGTTGAATAAACTAATAAAGAGGACCAATATGAGATCCATCTTCTTTTCCATCCAAAGGTAGACATACCAAATACCTGCAAGATCGAACATAAAGCTAAAGCCCCGTAAAAATGAGTAATTTCTCAAAATCCCGTCCAGATCACTAGCAATTTTACCATAGATCCATAAAACATATTGATAGAAAGGAAGATAATCGGAGGTAGAACCATAGGCATTACAAAGACCATGCTCTCTGATGTACAAAGCCCAATTTTTCCAATCATCATTATCTATAGACAATCCCGGCAACTCGGGGAATAATACTATCATGAACAATAGAAACAATATCAGAAGTAGTATTAGTTGGGAACGGCTAATAGTATACATGATTGCTATAGTGATGGTTTGGTACTAAAATACAAAAAAGCCACTCAATTGCTTAAGTGGCTTCAAGTATTTATATAAAAAATATTGCTTAGTGAGCACCTTCTTCCTCGCCCGGGGCTAAAGGAGTGGTCTGAGGAATGAAGTCATTTCCATGTCCATCATCCTTGTAATCGTAAGCCCAACGATAAACGGTAGGGATATCACCTTCCCAGTTACCATGTCCCGGGTTGATAGGGGTAGTCCACTCAAGCGTAGGAGAACCCCAAGGGTTTTGAGTAGTTACTTTACGACCACGGAAGATACTAGCGAAGAAGTTGACCACGAACAGCAACTGAGCCAAGAATACAATAACAGATACGATACTGATAAAGGCATTCAGACCCTGGAATTGTTTGAAAGATTCCCAAGCACTGTAGTCGTAATAACGACGAGGCATACCAGCTATACCTTCGTAGTGCATAGGCCAGAAAATGAGGTAAGCACCAGCGATGGTAATAAAGAAGTGTATGTAACCTAAAGTATTGTTCATGAAACGACCATACATCTTAGGGAACCAGTGGTATACACCGGCAAACATACCGAAGAAGGCCGACACGCCCATTACTATATGGAAGTGAGCTACTACGAAATAAGTATCGTGTAAATTGATATCCAAAGCAGAGTTACCTAAGAAGATACCTGTAAGACCACCGGAGATGAACAGTGATACGAAACCAAGTGCAAACATCATAGGTACTGTGAAACGGATATTACCGCGCCAGATTGTAGTAAGCCAGTTGAACACTTTAACAGCTGATGGTACAGCGATGAGCAATGTCAATAGTACGAAGATAGAACCCAAGAACGGACTCATACCTGTAACGAACATGTGGTGCGCCCATACCAAGAAACCTAAGAATGTGATACTGATAAGAGAGATAACCATTGCCAGATAACCGAAGATAGGTTTGCGACTGTGGTTAGACAATATCTCAGATGCCATTCCCATGCCCGGTAACATGATGATGTATACCTCAGGATGACCTAAGAACCAGAATAAGTGTTGATATAGGATAGCAGAACCACCGATGTGAGGCAATGCCTTACCACCAATGAATATTTCTGACAGGTAGAAGCTGGTACCAAAATTACGATCGAATATAAGCAGAACGAAACCAGAGAACAATACCGGGAAAGAAAGTACACCCAGGACAGCAGTGAACAATAGTGCCCATACTGTAAGTGGCATACGTGTCATGCTCATGCCTTTGGTACGCATATTCAATATAGTAGAGATATAGTTCAAACCACCTAAGAGAGAAGACACCACGAATAATGCCATACCTATAAGCCATAGATCCATACCGAGACCGGAACCAATAGAAGCTTCTTTAAGGGCAGATAGCGGTGGATAAGTTGTCCAACCACCGGATGCAGGACCTGTCTGTACGAACAATGAGATGAACATGAAAACACTAGACAAGAAGAAGAACCAATAAGAAAGCATGTTCATGAAAGGCGAAGCCATATCACGTGCACCTATTTGCAGAGGTATCAACAAGTTGGCGAATGTACCACTCAGTCCGGCTGTTAATACAAAGAATACAAGAATAGTACCATGCATGGTGATCAAGGCATAATAGAATTCCGGAGTGAGTTTACCACCCTTAGCCCATTCGCCCAGCATTTTCTCCATGAAGGGGAAAGTCTTATCAGGGAAACCTAACTGCAAACGGAAGAACACAGAAAACATAGCGCCTATAACAGCCCATATGATGCCCGTGATCAGGAATTGTTTACCGATGGTCTTATGATCCTGGCTGAAAATATACTTCAATATAAAATGCTGCTCATGGTGTTCATGACCATGATGCTCTGCTTCGTGAGTATGGGCTGCGTGAGCGCCTTGAATATTGTCGTTACTCATGTTTTTTGCAAGTATTTGTGATCTTTCTAAAAAGACCGATTATTTCATTGTTATTGCCTTAGTACTATCTGATTTGGTTGCTGCATCATCAGCGGGAGCTGCAGGGGCATTGTTAGTATCGTAGTAAGATTGTTGTTTTGACATCCAAGCATCGTAATCAGCTTGTGTTTCTACGATCACAGTACCGCGCATTGAATAGTGGCCTTTACCGCACATCTGATCACAAGAGATCTCGTAAACAAAGTTTGGATTACCTGTTTTTTTCTTCATTTCCTCTGTAGTGATACAAGGAGTGAACCATAAAGTGGTAACGATACCGGGTACAGCGTCCATTTTCATACGGAAAGAAGGTAAGCCTACGTCATGTATCACATCGCGAGAACCGATGATGAGGCTAACGGGTTTGTTTACTACTACATGTAATTCACCTCCTTGAGATACGATGTCATCCATGTTCTTCTTATCTGTCCAATCAAGACCCAATACGTTATTAGCATCGTTGATCTTACGGAAATCGCGTTTACCTAATTCGCCGTCTTTACCCGGGTAGCGGATGAGCCAGTTAAATTGTTTACCGGTAACTTCTACAACTTGAGCATTAGCAGGAGCCGGAGCCGTCATAGCCATCCAGTTGCGTAAACCGATAGCTACCAGAGCAGCCATTGCGATAGCAGGAACAGTAGTCCAGATCAATTCCAGTTTGTTATTGTGCGGGAAGTAGAAAGCAGTTCTTTTCTCAGAAGCCTGATAGCGGTAAGCGAACCAGAACAATAAAGTTTGTGTAATAAAGAACACAATACCTGTTACAGTAAGGGTGGCCATGAACATGAAATCATATTCGCGACCCTGCAATGAAGCAGACTCAGGCATCATTTTGTCTTTCATCAACTCATGACATTCGTAAATGCCATAAAGCCCCAAGAAGAAAAACACTAATAAAAGTGCAGCCATGGCACGATTTGTCTGTGCTTTTACTTTTTCTTCACCACGTAGTACGCCTGCGTATTCGCTTGCCTTAGCAATCTGGTAGATAATGATAAAAACCAGAACAATGAGCGCTATTGATATAAATCCCGACATTTTTTAAATCACTTAGGTTATAAGTATGTTTTTACCGGTGTAATAAATTTTCAATCCTTAAAAACAATCTGTTATTCAAACTATTGTTACAAATTAACTCTGATGTATAACAGCTTCTTTCAGAAGCGGGTTGTTATTAGGAACCAGAGAAGATTTTGTGAGTGTACGTGATACTGCGAATATCATCAGACCGGCGAAACCGGCGAAGATGCCCATTTCAAACCATCCCAGATGGAAATGCTCTCCTAATGGACCAGGCATCATCATTTGATAGAAATCGAGCCAGTGACCGAATATGATGATCATAGCCATGAAAGTGATGGTAAAGAAGTTACGTTTGCTAGGACGTGACATCAAAATTAGAATAGGCATGATAAAGTTGATGATGAATACTGCAAAGAAGATAATAGAATAAGGTCCTTGCATACGCATCTTGAAGTAGGTAGTTTCTTCAGGCATGTTACCATACCAGATAAGCATGAACTGTGCAAACCATAAGTATGTCCAGAAGATACTGAATGCGAACATGAATTTACCCAGATCGTGCAGATGCTCTTTGTTTACCAAAGTAAGATTACCATTGTTCTTCAGGTAGATGGTCCATAATAAGATCACAGACATACCACTTACGAAAGAACTAGCGAATACATACCAGCTGAATAGTGTAGAATACCAATGAGCATCGATACTCATGATCCATAACCAAGGAGTTGTACTCATAAGGCTTAAGGCAAATACCAACAGGAAAACAGCAGATATTTTTGCCATAGCCCAATAGATCTTAGTACTATTCTTAGGAGCAGATTCCATAGCAATAGACATAGCACGCATCTTACGACCAAAGAAAGCCCATAATGCTACAGTAACTACTGAGAATCCGACGAACATTTTACCATTCAGGAAAGCAGATTTACCGTTCAGTACTTTATCATCGCCTGGGGTCATCCATGTGTAGATAGGATTATGACCATCTATTCTGAATACAAATGCTACCAGCATTAATACTACCAGAGCAATAGCACCGAATATCCATACATTGGCACCTATGGCTTCCGGTACACGGCGATAAGCGACTATCCAACCACCTGCGGCCAAAGAAGCAGCAGCCTGAATGAATACGCTGATCACAGAGATCAGAGCAAAGAATACGCTGTTATGTAACAACACTATCCAAAAGCGGGTCTTATCATATTGATCTCCACCCAATAACTGTACACTACCCAATACCAGGACAATAAGGCCTATTGCAATGAGCGCAAGACTTGTGTTGCGTAAACGTGCCGGTATCTCAAAACGTTCGTTCATTTGTAATCTTTTATTAGAAGTACGTTTGTTAATTATCTAAATTATCCTTTCTTACTATCTTTCTTAGCTACTTCAGCATTAGCTGCGGTTTTAGCAGTATCAGCTACTTTAGCACCTGCTGCTTCTTTTTCCTCTGATCCTAAAGCAAATGCATCACCACCATTTGCTGATTGCATTTTCTTGATGTATGCTATAACTTGCCAACGTTGTTTAGTATCTAACTGACTAGCATAAGAACCCATAGCATTCTTACCAAATTTCACAGCTGCGTACATAGTACCAATAGGCATATGCAAGTATTTAGCATCTTTGAAATTGGCTGGCATTGCTGCAAACTTACCGCTGGCGAACAAAGGACCTTGACCATCCATATTAGGACCGTGACAGATAGCACAGTAAATATTGAACAGGCGCTCGCCTTCTTTCATTTCAGCCGCATCAAAGCGCATTTTTGTAGTAAATGCTTTGTATGCAGTAGTATCACCTTCTGTAAGATGATCTGGTAATTCGTGCCCGCGTGCGATAGCCCCTTCTACCGGAAGACGACTGGTTTGGCCATCTTCAAAATTCGGATTAGAAGTATATGCATCATAAGCACGAGAGTAAGTCATATCCGGCGCATAGGTTTTACCAGGGTTGCGACGCATGTCGCCACTGTTACATGCGGTCAAACCCAATCCGATCATCAGGCTTGCTACAACTATGCTTTTGGTCTTATTCATTATAATAAAGTAATTCAGTTTAGATAAATAAGATTATATCTCTTGATATGCTTCTTTTTTGTCAAAACGACCATACCACCATTCAGATTCTGCTACTTGTACTGAAGTTTCTGTAGCTCCTGTAGCTTTCAGAAAATTCACTACTTCCTGTTCTGACACATGATCATTCAATTCGATGGTCACAACAAACAGGTCATCAGACTGACGTGGATGGAAGACGTGTTTTTTAACACCCGGCATTATCTGATTCAGATAACAAAAGGTAAGTACCATACCTACAGCAGCGAACAACACTGTTGTTTCGAATGTAATAGGTATGAAAGCAGGTAATGCAAAGTGTGGTTTACCACCAAAGTTGATAGGCCAGTCTTTGGTAAAGATCCAACCCATGAAACCAAGCGCGGTGCTGGTACCTGTGATACCATAAATGAAACCGGCGATGTGCAGGTCTGTTTCTTTCAAGCCCAAAGCGTGATCCAGCCCGTGAACAGGGAAAGGAGTATACACCTCATGCAACTTGTAGCCACTGTGACGCACTTTTTTCACTGCCGGAAACAGCACCTCTTCATCATCGTAACACGCTACTGCAAATTTCTTTATAGCCATTGTTAATTAAAAATTCAAATGTCAAAAACTACAAGCTAAAAGTTCTATTACTAATG
>JBAWXE010000032.1:0-26074 GCA_037144255.1 Bacteroidota bacterium
CAGGCTATAATACAGTAGGCGACAGATCGGATGATGTATACCAAATAGCGGGTACTGCTACTCTTACACGCCCAAATGGCTACACAGTATCTATAGTGATTGATAATGCTCACCCATTGCAAATGGCACCATCATGTGCTTGGATAGAATCCGGCATTGTAACTATCACTAACAATCAGACAGGCAAAACCCGCTCTATAGACTATGGTACAGGTGCATGTGATAACGAAGCCCAAGTAACATTTGAAGGGCATACGTATAATATCACTTTGTAAGGTGATACCTTTTAAACAAAAGTGCTAGTTATATATATACAAAGGCAGTTCCCGATATACGGGGCTGCCTTTATTGTTTATCATTATACAGTTATCATTAAATATCAATAATAGAAAACAGTTGGTAGTACTGTTTATACGTAACTTTATAGGGTTAACAAGGCGAGCGCATGAACGGTTTTATTTTTACAAAATTCACTCCTGAAGAAAACAACAAAGCACCTTTCGATAAGTTGTTCGATCTGTTTATGGAGTTATTGCAATACACTAGTGGAGATGCTACTGAGGCACTCGATTGGCTGACACAACTGGACAGGAAGCACAGTCTTACAGATGATGACTATGGTATAGGCGATTTTATAGAAGACCTGAAGAAGAACGGATACCTGAAGGAGAATGAACAAGATGGTGCATTTAAGATAACTGCCAAAAGTGAGCAGACCATTCGCAAGCGTTCGTTGGATGAGATATTCGGTAAGCTGAAAAAAACCAAACAGGGCAATCACCAAACATTCAAAAGCGGGCAAGGAGATGATATGAACCCCGAGACACGTCCTTATGAGTTTGGTGATACATTAGAATCCATCGATTTCACTGGTAGCCTGCGTAATGCATATATCAATCGTGGGGTAGACCAACTATCTATGCACGAAGATGATCTGGAGATACATGAAACGGATTTCAAGACACAGACATCTACTGTACTGATGATAGACATTTCTCACTCTATGATACTGTATGGTGAGGACAGGATAACTCCGGCCAAGAAAGTAGCTATGGCACTAAGTGAACTGATCACTACCCGTTACCCTAAGGACACCCTAGACATAGTAGTGTTTGGTAATGATGCATGGCAGATAGATATGAAAGACCTGCCTTATCTGCAAGTAGGGCCTTTTCATACTAATACCGTAGCCGGACTGGAACTGGCCATGGATATACTGCGCAGACGTAAGAACAGTAACAAGCAGATTTTCATGATAACTGATGGTAAGCCTACTTGCCTGAAGATAGGCCATAAGTATTACAAGAACAGTTTTGGTATAGATAGTAAGATACTGAACCGTACACTGAATTTGGCAGGACAACTCAAACGATTGAAGATACCTGTTATCACATTTATGATAGCCAATGACCCTTTTCTGCAAGCCTTTGTGAGAAACTTTACAGAAGTAAATGGAGGCAAAGCCTTTTACTCATCCTTAGATGGGCTGGGACAATTCATATTTGAGGACTACGAACGCAATAAGCGTAAGAGAGTAAAGTAGCGGTAACTAGTTAGCTACTAATGTACCCACAGATGGTTTGCCTGTAACTACCTGTAACAAATTGCCTACATGGTTCATATCGAATACGATGATAGGTAAATTGTTTTCCTGACAGAGTGTGAATGCTGTCATATCCATTACTTTCAGGTTCTTAGAGATCACCTCGTTGAATGTAAGATTCTCGAAACGAGTAGCCGTTTTATCCTTTTCAGGGTCGGCAGTATAAATACCATCTACACGAGTACCTTTCAGTATCACATCAGCACTAATTTCTATAGCTCGCAGAGAACCTGCAGTATCTGTAGTGAAATAAGGATTACCTGTACCTGCACCAAATATTACCACTCGACCTTTTTCCAGATGGCGAATGGCTTTGCGGCGGATGTATGGTTCTGCTATCTGCTCCATTTTGATGGCACTTTGTAAGCGAGTATTCACACCTGCTTTTTCCAGTGCTGCCTGTAAGGCCATACCATTAATGACAGTGGCCAGCATACCCATATAATCGCCTTGTGCACGCTCTATGCCTGTTTCGGCTTCGTTCATGCCACGGTATATATTGCCACCACCTATCACAATAGCTACTTGAACCCCTATGTCAGTAATACTCTTGATATCGCCGGCATATTGTTCCAGCATCTTAGGGTCTATACCGAAATTACGGTCGCCCATCAGAGATTCTCCTGAGAGTTTAAGCAGTATTCTATTGTACTTTGGCAGCATATGGTATGTGATGAATTATTGATGCAAAGAAAGAAAAAAACTTTTGTAGTAAAAGGGGGTCGTTTTATAAAAGGTTCTGTATCTAAGATAATGAAGCCACTCTAAGGGGAGTGGCTTCATTATTATATTTTGATTATTGTAAGAAAGGCATCTTTACCACTTTGGCTTTGGTAGCTTTATCGCGGATGGAGATAAATATCTCGCTACCCTCTGATGACAGGTCTTTAGTAACATAACCCATACCTATAGCCTTATTAAGACTAGGTGATTGTGTACCTGAGGTAACATAACCAATTTCCTTGCCGCTAGCATCTTGTATCTTGTAGTGATGGCGAGGTATGCCCTTGTCTACCATCTCGAAGCCTACGAGACGGCGGCTAACACCGTTAGTCTTTTGTTGTTCCAGTATAGGACGAGCTGTAAAGTCTTTTGCGAATTTGGTGATCCAACCGAGACCTGCTTCTAATGGAGAAGTAGTATCGTCTATATCGTTTCCATAGAGGCAGAAACCTTTTTCAAGACGCAGTGTATCGCGGGCAGCAAGGCCTATAGGCTTCATGCCATTAGGGCCACCTACGAGGAAAATTTCGTTCCACATTTTTTCTGATGCACCGTCTTTATCCTCAAAATAGATCTCTACACCACCAGCACCTGTATAACCTGTAGCACTTACTATTACATTTTCTATACCTGCGAAAGTGCCTTTTACGAAAGTGTAGTATTTAAGATTTACCAAGTCCATATCGGTAAGCTCTTGCATATACTGTACTGCTTTAGGGCCTTGTATAGCCAGCAATGCGGTCTTATCAGAAATATTGTGCATCTCTACACCATCGGTGTTGTGAGATGATACCCAGTTCCAGTCTTTCTCTATGTTTGATGCATTCACAACCAACATATAGGTCTTGTTCTCCTCTACACAATACACTATCAGATCATCTACAATGCCGCCTTTATCATTAGGGAAGCAAGAGTATTGTGCCTTACCAGCCGTGAGCTTACTAGCATCGTTGCTGGTAACACGCTGAATGAGGTCTAATGCTTTAGGACCTTTGAGCATGAATTCGCCCATGTGGCTTACGTCGAATACACCGGCATTGTTGCGCACAATGGCGTGCTCTTCGTTGATACCGGTATAGCTGATAGGCATATTATAACCGGCAAATTCTGCCATTTTAGCACCCAGTGCTATGTGCAAATGTGTGAATGGTGTATTCTTCATAAAATGTTGTGGTATGTATTGTGAACGGCGCAAAATTAATCTACTGGACTAACTTTTTCTGATTTTTTCGAGAAGAGGAATGTGTAGAAAATATTTAATCTGTTAGTGGTGGTAGATTTTGTCAATTGGGTAAAATAATTAATTTGATATGCGAAGTTTACATTTTCTTGATTTTTTTTATGTGCTTTAAAAAATTAAGTGATTGATAATGAATGAGTTGCGGGTTACACAGAGTTACATTTAGGTTACACTAGAGAAATTCCAATTACAAAATCCCAATCCCAAAGTAGCGTGTAATTACCGATTTCTTACCTATTAATTACTAATTTTTTACCGATCCTTTACCGAAAAATTACCGATTCTTTACCGATGGATTTTTGGTTGGGATCTATTGACATATGAAGGAATTACTTACGTCTATGAACTATTACAAAGATACGAATCGGGGGTAGGGGGTAACAAATATTTGTTTTGAGATATAGAAAAAGCCCTCAACAATTGTTGAGGGCTTTTGGGTAATTTATGATGTTTTGAGATACTAGGCGTTCACCATTACTTTAGGTGCGGCAGCCATGATCTCTGCATTAGCTTGTGATGCATATTTATCGAAGTTCTT
Source organism: Bacteroidota bacterium (assembly GCA_037144255.1). Taxonomy (GTDB): domain Bacteria; phylum Bacteroidota; class Bacteroidia; order Chitinophagales; family Chitinophagaceae; genus JBAWXE01. The sequence goes on from JBAWXE010000032.1 coordinate 4,105, forward strand.
AACGAAGAGGCCTGCCAGTTCATTAGCTTTCTTATCGTAAGCTTCTTTATCGCTCCATGTATTGCGAGGTATCAATATCTCAGCAGGTACATTAGGGCAAGAAGTAGGCATCAATACTCCGAATACCGGATGTGCTACATACTCTACATTATTCAGTTCGCCATTCATAGCAGCTGTGATCATAGCACGCGTGTAGCTGAGTTTCATACGGCTACCTGTACCATATGCACCACCGCTCCAACCTGTGTTGATGAGCCATACATTCACGTCGCTGTGTTTTTCTAATTTCTTACCTAACAACTCGGCATACTTAGTAGGGTGTAATGGAAGGAACACACGACCGAAACATGCAGAGAAAGTAGTTTGAGGTTCTGTAACACCTACTTCTGTACCTGCTACCTTGGCAGTATAACCACTGATGAAGTGGTACATAGCTTGCCCCTTAGTGAGTTTAGAAATAGGAGGCAGGATACCGAAAGCATCGCAAGTAAGGAAGAATACATTCTTAGGATCGCCACCGTAAGAAGGTTCCTTAGCATTGTCGATATGATCGATAGGATATGCAGCACGAGTATTTTCAGTGATACTAGCATCTAAGTAGTTCACAGTTTTAGTACCCGGGTTGAATTTGATATTTTCCAACAAAGCATTAGGCTTGATGGCACGGAAAATTTGTGGTTCTTTTTCTTCGCTAAGGTCGATACATTTTGCATAGCAACCACCTTCGAAATTGAATACTGAACCTTCTGCCCAACCATGTTCGTCATCACCTATCAGTGCGCGATTAGGATCGGCAGAGAGGGTAGTTTTACCTGTACCACTAAGACCGAAGAACAAGGCAACATCACCATTCTTACCTTCGTTGGCAGAGCAGTGCATACTTAATACCTGATGTTCGTGAGGGAGGATAAAGTTGAGTACACCGAAGATACCTTTCTTCATTTCGCCGGTGTAAGCGCTACCGCCTATCAGGATTATTTTTCTGGTAAAGTTTACGATAGTGAAGTTGGCCTGACGCGTACCATCGGTAGCAGGATCGGCCTGGAAGCTAGGCGCTTGCAGTATCAACCAATCAGGATTTTGAGTTTGTATCTCAGCAGCAGTAGGACGTAAGAACAAGTCGTTACAGAACAAGTTGGCCCAAGGGGTTTCGTTCACTACGCGGATGTTCAGACGGTGTTTAGGATCAGCGCAAGCATATGCATCACGTACCCAAACTTCCTTACCTGCCATGTACTGGCATACTTTATTATATAGCTTATCGAAAGTGGCAGGATCGATAGGGATATTTACATCTCCCCAATCCACACTTTTTTCGGTAATAGCATCCTTAACAGTAAATTTATCTTTAGGCGATCGTCCTGTGAATTTTCCCGTGCTCACACAAAGAGCGCCGGTGTCGTTTAGTTCACCTTGTCCCAACTCTAAAGTCTTTTTAGTCAGTTCTTCAGGAGACAAGTTCCAATGAGCTATACCTACGTTCAGTCCCAGGTCAGCTAAATTGGCTGCCGGATTTTTTTTACCAAATTCTTGCATATATGTGCTTTTTTGAAATTAGAGGTCAAAAATACGACTTAATATTTTTTGAAGTGATTAAATTTCATTTTTTAATGCGTGAATAAGATGTTATTATGCCATAGTTATTAATTAGATATGGAATAGTTTTTGGCGCATTTATAGATAAAAAAAGGATATTTAATATAAAGGGCCATGATGTTGTATAAAAATATGGACACGACTTTTTTATGAACTTAAAAAAAGTATCTTTGCGCAAATTTTCAGAGTTGGTGATGAGCTATAAACGTCTGTTTTCCTTGTTCTTATTGGTTTTCGCATTGCTGTGCACAGCGATGCCTGTGTTTGCAGAAGAACCTGCAAAAACCGGTGCTGCTACAGAGGCTCCAGCCGGCGAGAAAAAAGGTTTTGATGCTACCAAAGTGATATTTGGCCACATAGCGGATTCTCACGAATGGCATGTACTGAGTATAGAACACGAAGGTGCGCCTGCCACAGAATGGGCTATGCCATTGCCAATGATCGTATATCAGCCGGGTAAAGGATTATCTGTGTTCTTATCTTCAAAATTCGAAGATTGGCACCCGGGTACTGCGCCTAGCTCTATGGTAAGCGGTAGTTATCAAGGATTGCACCTGGAAAGAGGTATGAAAGAAAAACTGGTAGCCGATGACGGATCTGCAGTGTATGACCTTTCTATTACTAAGAATGTTTTTTCGATGATCATAGGGGTAATAATACTACTGTTTATCATGACGAAAGCGGCTGGCAAATACAAGAAGAATGGAGTGATGACCGCACCATCGGGTTTTCAAAATGCACTGGAAGCTATCATCTCTTTTATACGTGACGAAGTAGCCAAGCCGAATTTGGGACATAAGTACATGGGTTATATGCCTTTGTTACTGTCTATATTCTTCTTTATCTGGATCAACAACTTATTGGGTCTGTTGCCAAGTGGCGCAAACTTTACGGGTAATATAGCAGTGACAGCCTGTTTGGCATTACTGGCATTCATAGTAATGATGGCCAAGAGTAACAAGCATTACTGGAGTCACTTATTGAATCCTCCGGGAGTACCGGGATGGGTAAAACCATTATTGGTACTTATAGAGATCATGTCTATGTTTATTAAGCCGATAGCACTTATGATACGTCTTTTCGCCAACATGTTGGCGGGACACATTGTCATATTGAGTGTTATCTCGATGATATTTATTTTCGGTGCATTGAGTAAGATTGCAGGATGGGGCTTTATGCCGGTATCCATAGCCTTCTCTGTATTCATGTTCATGTTGGAATTACTGGTAGCGGCAATACAGGCCTTTATCTTTACTAATCTGACAGCAGTGTTTATAGGACAGGCAACAGAAGAAGCACACGGACATGATGATGCACATGATCATCATGGAACAGAAGATAAAGCAATAGCGTAGTTTTTTTTATTAATTAAATACATATAACATGTCGTTAATCAACACCATTATGTTAGCAGCAGGCGGCGTAGCCGCAGCTGGTGGAGCAATCGGTGCCGGTATCGCTGCATTAGGTGCAGGTGTAGGTATTGGTCAGATCGGTAAAGGTGCGGTAGAAGCTATCGCCCGCCAACCGGAAGCGATGGGAGACATCCGCGCAAACATGATCTTGACTGCAGCCTTCGTAGAGGGTGTGGCACTGTTCGGCGTTATCGCTGGTCTGTTAGCTATTGTACTGTAAGACAGTACGAAAAAATTAACTGCACTCAACGCAAAGGGCCGCGAGTGCAGTTATTTAAACTTTAAGAACATTATTCTAGTATATAATATATTAAATAGTCAAACATGGATTTGCTGACCCCGGAACTCGGTTTATTTTTCTGGACGCTCGTAGCGTTCTTGCTCGTATTATTCATTTTGCGCAAATTTGCCTGGAAGCCAATATTGTCTATGTTGGGCGAACGCGAAAAAGGTATAGCAGAGTCTATAGCTACAGCTGAGCGTGTGAAAGGAGAAATGGCACAACTGAAATCAGAAAATGAGAAATTGATGGTTCAGGCTCGTGAAGAGCGTGCTCAGATGCTGAAAGAAGCTAAACAACAAAGCGAGCAAATAGTAACTAAGGCTAAAGAAGATACCAGAATGATAGCTGATAAGATGATAGCTGATGCACATCAGCAGATCACACAGCAGAAAATGGCTGCTCTTACAGAAGTGAAGAATGAAATAGGTAATCTGGCAGTAGAAGTAGCTGAGAAGATATTGCGTAAGCAATTGGCAGGTGGTGAAGACCAGAATAACTATATCAAGAAACTGGCTGAAGAAATAAAAATGAACTAAGCAACAGAGCATTGAGCTTTGGAGTATTACCCAATTGACAAAATAAGATAACATGCAAAATCCCCGTCTCGCCTCACGTTATGCAAAATCGCTGCTGGATCTGGCAATTGAACAAAATTGTCTGGAAGAACTGCTGCATGATGTAAATGTGCTGGATGAGATATGTAATGTGAGTCATGAGTTTGTAGTGATGTTGCGTAGCCCTGTTATCAAGGCAGATAAGAAATTAGTAATTGTAAGTGCTGTATTGGAAGGACGTATCAAAGTACTGGCAAAAGCTTTTATAGACTTGCTGATACGTAAAGGACGTGAAGGTAATTTGCCTGAGATAGCTAAAGCAGTAGTCACACAATATAATCTGATGAAGAATATCAGAACTGTGAAACTGACAACAGCTGTACAAGTAGATGATAGTGTGAAACAATCTATACTGGGTAAACTGGTAAGCAATATGCCTGAACATAGTGTAGAACTGAAGACAGAAATAGATGAGGACATCATAGGTGGTTTCATTCTTGAAATGGATGATAAGCTGATAGATGCAAGTATCCGTCGTGATCTGAATGATGTGAAAAAGAATTTCTTGAAGAACCTGTATGTGAGCGAGCTGCGCTAATTAGAAAAGAGAAAAACAGTAAAAAGTATATTTTAATAACGTTATAAATAAAGCATATCATGGTTGAGATCAAACCGGATGAAATATCGGCGATATTACGCCAGCAGTTAAGCAACTTCAATGTTTCTGCTGACTTAGAAGAAGTAGGTACCGTGTTGCAGGTGGGTGATGGTATTGCCCGTGTGTATGGCTTGAACGGCGTTCGTTCAGGTGAATTGGTAGAATTTGAAAGTGGTGTGAAAGCCATCGCATTGAACCTTGAAGAGGACAATGTGGGTGTGGTAATGATGGGTGAGAGCGGAGACATTAAAGAAGGTGCAAAAGTGCGCCGTACCGGTAAGATCGCCTCTATCAATGTAGGCGAAGGAATGGTAGGACGTGTTATCAATACATTGGGTGAACCAATAGATGGTAAAGGCCCTATTACAGGTCCGGTATATGAAATGCCACTGGAGCGTAAAGCACCGGGTGTTATCTTCCGTGAGCCTGTAAAGGAACCATTGCAAACCGGTATCAAAGCGATAGATGCTATGATCCCAGTAGGTCGTGGACAACGTGAGTTGGTTATCGGAGACCGTCAGACTGGTAAAACTGCTATCTGCGTAGATACCATCATTAATCAAAAAGAATTCTTTGCTGCAGGTAAACCGGTATACTGTATATATGTAGCTATTGGCCAGAAAGCATCTACCATTGCAGGTGTGATGAAAACTCTGGAAGAAAATGGTGCATTGGCTTATACTATTATCGTTGCGGCTTCTGCAGCTGACCCTGCTCCATTGCAGTTCTTCGCTCCGTTTGCAGGTGCAGCGGTAGGTGAGTTTTTCCGTGATACCGGTCGTCCTGCATTGGTTGTTTATGATGATCTGTCTAAACAAGCTGTGGCATACCGTGAGGTATCATTGTTGCTGCGTCGTCCTCCAGGACGTGAAGCATATCCCGGTGACGTATTTTATCTGCATAGTCGTTTGCTAGAACGCGCTGCTAAGGTTATCGCTAATGATGAGATAGCTAAGACCATGAACGATCTGCCGGAAAGCATTCGACATATGGTGAAAGGCGGTGGTTCATTGACAGCATTGCCGATCATTGAAACACAAGCGGGTGACGTATCTGCTTACATCCCAACAAACGTTATCTCTATTACGGACGGACAGATATTCCTAGAGTCTAACTTGTTCAACGCAGGTATTCGTCCGGCTATCAACGTAGGTATTTCTGTAAGTCGTGTGGGTGGTAATGCACAGATCAAATCCATGAAGAAAGTAGCAGGTACTCTGAAACTCGATCAGGCCCTGTACCGTGAAATGGAAGCGTTTTCTAAGTTTGGTGGTGATTTGGATGCTGCAACTAAGATTGTATTGGATAAAGGTGCACGAAACGTGGAAATCCTGAAACAAGCGCAATATTCTCCATACAGTGTGGAAAAACAAGTAGCAATCATTTACTTAGGTACTAATAACCTGGTTCGTGAAGTACCAGTTAAGAATATGAAAGCTTTTGAAGAAGCATTCTTGCAACAAATGGAAATGAAATTGTCTGATGTATTAGGCGAGTTCAAGAAAGGTAACTTACCTGAAGATGGCATCAATAAGATGGTGAAACTGGCGCAAGACCTGATCCCTCAGTTCAAATAAAGTTTACTGAAACATACTAATAGTAGCAAGTCCTGACCACTAGTCAGGACTTTTTTGTTGTAGGAATTGCCGAGTATACATGGGAAAATATTCTTTACTTTTATATTGAACGCATATGTATGAATGAAGATCGGTTGAACTATATGAATATGGGCTTGATGCTGGTGGCTAGCGCTGTTGCATTAGTCCTACCATTCGAGATATTGTTGTTCATGTATGCTGTCTTAGGGCCGTTACATTATCTGACAGAGATATCATGGTTGAAGAAGAAACAATTCTATTCGCCCGGTAAGAATGACTATATTGTTTTGGCGCTACTATGCGTATTATGTGTATTACCCAATCTGTACTTTTTGTTTACACGCTTAATGAATGGCGGCAAACTTGACGAAAGTGTGCCTACTACAGCTTACTTCATGAAAAATTCTGTGGTTTGGGGTTCATTTTTCATTTTCATTGCATTTGCATCTGCTGTAATATTTATTCTGGTAAAGGAACAGTCAAAGAGATTGCTAGCATTCTTATTTGTTGCGGTATTAGCCAGGATAGTACAATCCAATCATTTCGGACTTATTATACTATCCATTTTTCTGCCAACGCTTATACATGTTTTTGTATTTACAGGGCTATTCATTTTACTAGGGGCCCTAAAATCTAAAAGCAGATCGGGAATATTGTCACTTGTTTTTTTTGTAGCTTGTACTATAGGCATCTTTCTAATACCTGCGGATGGAATGAATTATCATATAAGTACTAATACAGAAAAGATCTATGATAATTTTATGTCTACAGTGAACAAGAATATCTTTTCATTTTTCCTAAATGTAAAAGAACCAACTAGGCAAATGATATTTGAATCAGATACAGGTATAGTAATTGCTAGGTTTATAGCCTTTGCTTATACGTATCATTATTTCAACTGGTTCAGCAAGACTTCTGTCATCAAATGGCATGAAGTGCCTAAAGGAAGGATGGTCATCATTCTAATACTATGGGTAATATCTGTGACCTTGTATTACCTAAATTATATGGTAGGATTGATGGCGCTTTATTTTTTGGCAATGCTACATGTGATACTGGAGTTCCCACTTAATTTTCAATCCTTCAGACAAATAATACAGTTGCTGACAGCTAAAAAAGCAGCTGTTAATACTTAGAATTATAAATAGCTACTTTTTCAATCCTATTTCGCGTAATCTTTCATCCAGATATTCACCGGCTGTATAATCTTCATATGCTTTTGGTAGCGAGGAAGTAATACAAACATCCAAACATGCCAAATTCATATCGCTTTTAGGATGCAAAAAGAAAGGGATTGAGAAACGAGATGTACCCCATTTTTCTCTAGGTGGATTCACTACACGATGCGTAGTAGATTTCAGCCGATTATTGGTGAGGCGTTGCAGCATGTCGCCTACATTCACTACAATTTGTTCAGGTAATGCAGTTACAGCTACCCATTCATTTTGTTTGGTTAGTATTTGCAAGCCATCGGCAGAAGCACCTACCAGTAATGTGATGAGATTGATATCTTCATGTTGTTCGGCGCGTATGGCAGATTTAGGTTCTTGTGTGATAGGTGGATAATGAATGGCTCTAAGAATGGAATTGCCATTATGAACATGAGGATCGAAGTAGTGTTCATCTAGTTCCAAAAACAGAGCAATAGCTTGTAGTAATGCAATGCCGGATCTTTCGAGGGCTTTATAAGCTTCAAGTAATGTGGGTGTGAATTGCGGTATTTCATGTACAATTACATTAGCAGGGTATTCACATTTTATAGGATCATTGTCCTGGACTTCTTGACCGAATTGAAAAAACTCTTTCAGGTCCGGAGCATCATATCCCTTAGCATGTTCACGCCCAAAGGAGGTATAACCTCGTTGCCCGGCGAGTTCAGCTATCTCGTAGGCTTCTTTAGAAGCGTTATTCATTGCAAAGAATGCAGTAACGAAAATGTACAGATCAGATATCAGTTCATCTGGTACACCATGATTCTTAACTGAGACGAAGCCGACCTCTTCGTATGCGTTACCTAATTGGTTTACAAACTGACTTTTTAAATGTGGTTCTCCTGAAATGAAATCTTGTAGATCTACAACGGGTATGTTCATAAATAAATATATGCTAACAAATGTAAGTTATAGGTTACCAATCAGTTTTGACGCTACTTTAATTTAATGTGAACAATAAACTGATGCCCATATCTGTTAAAAAAATCTAAAAATTAACGTTCCATTTACTGTATGATCCTGCCGGAAAACTCTTGTATCCTTTTAAAATCAATACTATGGCTAGCTGCGGGTACTTTATATCGAATAGGTGTATACATAATACTTTAACATTCTATAACCAACCCTAAGGCAAATAATTGATTAGGTTTGCAAGGAAATCTGTTCGTAGATGAGAATTAAATCTTTACTTTTTTTATTTATTGCTATTACTCTTTTAGCTGCATGTAGCGGTTCTAAAAATAAATTTACCGTAATAGGTGATTTTAAGAACATGCCTGAGCAGCATGTGGTATTGGAAGAGTTGGGCATTAACGATGTTATTGTAATAGATTCTACCAAAAGTGATACCAAAGGTTCATTCGAATTGTCAGGTACTGCACCTGAACCGGGCTTATATAGAATACGATTCCCACAAAACAAATATATCTTACTAGCAGTAGAGAAAGGTAATATTAAAGTTTCCGGAAATTGGAATACACTTGAGAATTACGAAGTAGCAGGTTCTCCCAGCTCTGTAAGTCTGAAAGGTTTTCTGCGTAATGTAAGTGAGCATTTGCGCGATTTTAATACCATGGGTGTTGTATTGGATAGCCTGAAGGCACAAGGTAAAGATAGCATAATAGCCAGCGCCAGAAACGATCTGAAGGAAATGAACATGAAGTTCACCCGCTTTATAGAACAATACGCCGATACCGTCTCATATCTTCCTTGTGCATTGTTTGCAGCACAGATGTTGAACCCAAGAGTAGAAAAGGCATATTTAACAGCATTCTCCGGTGGATTAAATCGTCGTTTCCCTAATGCTAAAATGGCTAAGGATTTCAATGTTAAATTGAACCAATTATTAGCTATACCTAATCATCAGGTACCCGTAGCATCAGGCGCTGCAGTAGGTGCTACAGCTCCTGAGATCACATCTATATCGGCCGACAATAAGAAAGTTTCTTTGTCTGACTATAAAGGCAAGTATGTTTTGGTTGATTTTTGGGCATCTTGGTGTGGACCATGCCGCGCAGAGAATCCTAATGTAGTAACTGCTTATAAGAAATTCAAAGACAAGAATTTTGTGATTCTTGGTGTTTCTCTGGATAATGATAAAACCAAATGGCATGATGCAGTAGAAAAAGATGAACTGACATGGATGCAAGTAAGTGACCTGAAAGGTTGGGAATCTGCATCTGTAAAAAGCTATGGTGTAGAAGCTATACCAGCTAATTTCTTAGTAGATCCCAATGGCAAAATAGTAGCACGCGATCTTCGTGGCGAAGCTTTGGAAAACAAACTGCAGGAAGTACTGAAATAATACCATGAATATGTTTATATAGAGAAAGGGTAGCCAATGGCTACCCTTTCTCTATTATGTGTATTTAATAACTAATATCTCAATGCTAAATTAGTTTTAGGTGCATTATTACGGGGCAAGTTTTTAGTTCTGTAATGTATATCCCATCCTACACTGAGTGCTATCAGTTTCAGGCTTTCATACATACTATATGGCTTGTAAGAGATCCCGTTTGCAGTACTGGTATAATCTGTATTTAGGAAATTGACAGGATAGTATTGTAGTTTGAATATAACGCCAGGAGTTACAGATACACCTACAAAAAAGTAGGGCATGAATGTAGCTGTTCTTGAGCTGAACCATTCATTGTATTTGTCTTTATTTCCACGGGTCACATATCCTTTCTCTTTGTAATTGAAAGGCATGTCTAATCCTGTACCGGCAAATACAAAATTCCTATGTGAGAGATTGCCGAATTTTACACCAATAGGAATACCTATAGTATATACACGACGTTTGATAGTGCTGTCTCCTACTTTTTCTATATAGCCTATGTTTTTAATATTGACACCTGTGAATATGCCGAAGTGATCATTCAGATCATAATTGAAGTTATGTCCAATATTGAAAAATAAGGTAAAACGTAAAGTAGTGAGCTTTTCTTTCTCGCCGGTTTTTTTCATATCGGCTGTAGAGAATATGGCTCCGTCAAACCCCGCACTTCTGTATAATTTTCGGGTAGGGATTTGGCTAAATTCATAACGACTAGTGTCATATTTGTTTTGGCTGTAACCTGATGAGGGGGCTATAAGTAAAAGTGACAAAAGCGACAAAAAAGCTACTATATGATATTTTCTCATGGATAATCTTTGCGTAAAGGTATAAACTATACACACTACCTGCAAAAATTACAGTTTTCAGCTATTTGGCATAAGTATTGACATTTATGTTTACCTTTTGAAACATTTTTAAGAGGCAATAATGTCATACGATCTATAATGAAATCAATGTTAGATATGTTTTTGGGCCAGTCGGAGCAGGAAATGGAATTCATGCCGATAGTGCCCTTAGGTGAAGAAGAACTAGATGAGCAGGAAAAGGGTAACCTTCCGACTGATATACCCATTATTGCACTCAGGAACACGGTATTGTTCCCTAATGTAGTATTACCCATTACTGTTTCTCGTGATAAGTCGATAAAAGCTATTGCTGAAGCACAAAAAGGTAATAAGTGGATAGGGGTAGTGGCTCAAAAGGATACGAATAATGAAGACCCTTCAACTGATGATATCTATCAGACAGGTACACTGGCCAAAGTGATGAAGCAAATAAAAATGCCTGATGGAAACATTACCATTTTCATCATGGGGCAAATGCGCTTTCATATTGATTCCTTTACACAAACGGATCCTTACTATAGTGCCAAGATCAGTTATCTGGAGGATAAATTTCCCAAAGAAGATGCGGGTTTTAATGCATTGGTAGCATCCATTAAAGAGCATTCGGAACAGATAGCACAACTTTCCCCTAATATGCCTAACGAGGCTAGCCTGGTGCTGCGTAATATAGAGCAACAATCTTTTCTGATACACTTCATTGCATCTAATATCAATGCCAAGTTGGTAGATAAACAAGCGATGCTGGAAGAGAATGATGTAAAGATACGTGCTGAGAAACTGTTGAATCTATTGCAATCAGAACTGCAATTGGCAGAGCTGAAGAATGAGATCACTAATAAGACCCGTGCTGATATAGATCGTCAACAACGTGAATACTTTTTGCAACAGCAGATGAAGTCTATACGCGATGAATTAGGCGGTGACCCTAATGAACGTGAGATAAAAGACCTGCAGAAGCGTGCAGAGGATATGAAGTGGCCCGATACTGCAAAAGAACTTTTCAATAAGAATATTCAGAAACTAGAGCGTATGCACCCTAGTACTCCTGATTATTCGGTGATATACAATCATCTGGATCTAATGTTGGATCTGCCATGGGGAGTGTATACAGAAGATAGCTACGATCTGAAAAAAGCGGAGAAGGTACTGGATCATGACCACTATGGCATGGATAAGATCAAGGATCGTATACTGGAATACCTAGCTGTGCTGAAACTAAAAGGTGATATGAAGTCACCGATACTATGTTTTGTAGGCCCTCCCGGTATTGGTAAAACATCCTTAGGTCGTAGTATAGCCAATGCTATCAATCGTAAATATGTACGTCTGAGCCTTGGTGGCCTACACGATGAAAGTGAATTGCGTGGACACCGTAAAACCTATATAGGTGCAATGCCGGGTCGTATCATACAATCGCTCAGAAAGATAAAATCTGCAAACCCTGTTTTTATACTGGATGAGATAGATAAGATTGGTAAGGATTTTAGAGGCGATCCAAGTTCTGCATTGTTAGAAATATTGGACCCTGAACAGAACAATTCTTTCTATGATAACTATCTGGAGATGGAGTTCGACCTTTCTAAGGTACTATTCATTGCTACTGCAAATAGTCTGAGTGATATTCAGCCGGCACTGCGCGATCGTCTGGAAGTGATACAACTTACTGGATATTCTACCGAAGAGAAGATAGAGATAGCAAAGCAACATTTATTACCAAAGCAAAAGGAACTACATGGTCTTACCAAAGTGCCGTTGAAATTTCCCGATAAGATATTGAGTAAGATCATTCAGGAATATACTCGAGAATCGGGTGTTCGTGAATTGGATCGTGTGATAGCATCTGTGATGCGCTCTGTGGCCCGTCAGGTAGCTATGGATGAAAAGGTAGTACCACAAGTAAGCGACGCGAAGATAGAAGATGTGCTGGGCAAACCTAAATTCAATAATGAACTATATACCAAGGGCCATCCTGCAGGTGTAGCAGTAGGCCTTGCCTGGACCTATGTAGGTGGGGATATACTATTTATTGAAACTAGCTTATCAAAGGGTAAGGGTATGTTGACACTCACAGGTAATCTGGGTAATGTGATGAAAGAAAGTGCTTCTACTGCACTATCCTATCTGAAAGCACATGCTGCTGAATACAATATACCTGTAGATAAATTTGAAGAGACCAATATACATATACATGTACCTGAAGGTGCAGTGCCTAAGGATGGCCCTAGCGCCGGTGTCACTATGTTGACAGCTTTGACCTCTGCTTTTACAGGGCGTAAGATACGTCCCTATGTGGCCATGACAGGTGAAATAACCCTGCGTGGACAAGTATTGCCTGTAGGTGGTATCAAAGAAAAAATGCTGGCTGCTAAGCGTGCCGGTATCAAAGATATCATTGTATGCAAGCAGAATGAGAAAGATGTGGAAGAGATAGACAAAGCATACATCAAAGGTGTGAAATTCCACTACGTTACTGAGATGAGCGAAGTGCTGGATTATGCATTAATGAAAAAGTAAATTAGTAAGTACAGATGTAAGCGTCCTTGTGTAAACAGGGACGCTTTTTTGTTTTCTGATATAAAACGTATTTTTAAGACAGTACTTTTTCACAGCTTACTTTGTATGAGATATCGCAGCATACTACTGATATTGATCTGTTTCCTTTATTCTTTTGCAGTCATGGCTGTAGGAAGAAAGAGGAATGGCACTACTCATGTTATCACTTTTAAGGGGAATGAGTTTACTATGTTCAGCCCTAATCCTGATACTATTTATGTGGTGAATCCCAAAACAGGTGAAGAGGAAATGAAAGTGACTAGGATGGATGCATACCCTGTTAAGATCAATAATAAGCCTATCCATTCAAATGTAGCACAAGATATGGTGTATAGTAAATATGAAGATTTCATTCATAGCAATGAACAAAAGTTTGACGAATATATAGCTGAGAATATTCAGAGAACCTTTGATAAATATGAGGATGGGGTGTATAATATTTTTCTGGCCAATATTGTAGTAAGCTACAGAGGTAAGATCACTTACTATGAATTCCCCGACATGTCAGTAGGGGAGAGCCATACACCTATTGATAGGCAAAAGAGAGAATTGTTGGAAAATGTTTTGAACAGTATCATAGATGTAGCACCAGCACAAGAAGTACTAAAAGGGAAAGATGGTGGATGGGAACCATATATGATTTCTTGCAACATGCGCATTCATGTTAAGTCTCATAAAGCTACTATCGAGTTTTAGTATTTTTAAAGCAAACCGTAGAGTAGAGTATTCAGTTTTTCGCACATTACTTCTTTGGTATAGTGATGCTGTACTGCTTCTTCTGCTTCTTGCACCATTATCGCTAATTGCTTATTCTGATTCAGTGATTGTAATTGCTTGCAAAAACCATCCAGATCATTATACTCATATAGATAGCCCAGTTTGCCATGCTCTAAGAGTTCTTGTGTGCCATCCTTATTAGTGCCTATTATAGGGCAGCCTGATGCCATGGCTTCTATGGTCACCATACCAAAGGTTTCGCCAGATGATGGTATGGCAAATACATCAATACCTTTATAGAAAGGTGCTACATCTGCCACAAAGTCTCTGAAATGTACTTTGTCCTGCAATCCTAGTCCATTGACTAATGCATTTAGTGAATTAATATAAGCATCGCCTTCATTAGGAGTTACAGAGCCCATAATTATCAGTTGGTAGTCTAGTTGATAGTGTTTCTTTAGATGATCGATAGCTTGTATCAGAAACTTTTGTTCCTTCTTGGGGTCTATACGTCCTAGTAATCCAATAAGAGGAACATTTTCAGAAATGTTTAATTGCTTACGCGCCTCTGCTTTAGTGATATTATTATGTATATACTTATTTGCTTCCAGCCCAAAGGGTATGATGCTTATCTTATTTGCCGGCACTCTCGTATTACGTATGGTTTCCTGTTTCAGATATTGTAAAGGGCTGATCCAGCTATCCAGCATGTTATAGCGCAGCGTATGTATAAGGTCGCGTTTTTTTACACCTACTTTCATATGTTGCTGATAAACCAGCTTTACATGCTTGTTCTTAAATCTTTTGTAATTGGATAAGGCTGCTATGTCCTTATTGTAGGGTGTGAACAGTATACTTACATTGTTTTCCTTCAGCCATTGTTTAATGATTGTAGCGTTCGGTTTATTCAAGGTTTTCTCTCCTATATCTTGTACCGAGGCTATGTCTTTACAATAGGCCTCAGCTCTATTAAAGGTCTCACCTTGTTCATTCAGCAGCATACGCACTTGCCATCCTGCATCCTGTAGCCATTGTGCCAGTTTCAGGGTGTTCATCTCCAGACCTCCAAAGCCGGTAGAAGTACATACTATGCCTATTTGTTGAGCTTTCATCAGGTGTTCTTACGTGTACAAAGATATTAAAAACAAAGAAGCTGTCTTAGTACTACTAAGGCAGCTTCTGAAAAATCGATCATTGTTGTATTAGTTCACTACAGGCAAGAAACCATACTTCTTACCATATTCCACCATTTGTTGGTAGAAACTTTCAGGGTATTCTACTTTCACATCAGTTATTTCAGTACCATTCATTACTGGTACCAGTTTTGGTTGTACAAAACCCTTGTAAGGTTTGATGTTCAGCTTTTTGTAACGCTCCAATACTTCCTTATGTAATTCAGGATCTACTTTTACACCATAGGTCTCAACCAAGTTTTTACCTGCATTGAAATCACCTTCTGATTTGATGCGTTGCATTTCTTTCAGCAATTGTCCAAACAGGGAACGTAATTTTGTATAGTCATTTACTTGTACATAGGTCTTGTTATTCTTTTTTACAAATGCTACTACATTATCTTTCTTCCCTTGTTCATATGCCCATCGAGCTATGGTCTGACGATTGCGCATATGCGCTTCTTCTACATTGTCTCCCGGTTTCAGGCGGGTTAGTTGTGTCATCAGGCCATTCATCATGTAGTTGTCATATTCAGCCTTAGCCACATCCATACTTTCCATTACGCCTATGTCTATACAGTTTCTGATCCATGATGAAGTACAATCCCACCAGATCAGCACGTGCCTCTTCTAGTGTAGATGCATAGTTCTTCAGGGTCTTATCAGTAGTTTCTACTCCTTCATTTATTTGTCCTGAAGCATGACCTATACACTCATGCATGTCCGTATGCAGATCGCCTGCTAATGCACCATATTTTTTCATACGTTGCATTACCGTATCGTTTACTGCAAATTCATCTACCATACCACTCTTAGCACCGTTCTGAGTATAAGCATGAACTATATTGCTTAGAGATACAGATTTGGACCCATGATCCTTACGTATCCAGTCTGCATTAGGCAGGTTGATACCTATTGGTGTGCTAGGTGCAGCATCACCACTTTCTACAACTACAGTGATGGCCTTGGCTGTGATTCCTTTTACAGTTTTCTTTTTGTGATTATCCATGATAGGCGAGTGGTCTTCAAACCATTGTGCCTGATCTGCTATTGCCTTTATGCGTTTAGTAGCTTCCATATCTTTTATAGATACTGTACTTTCGAAGCTCCCTTTTTTACCTATAGCATCCAGATATACCTCTATAAAACCATTCACAACATCTACACGCGATGCAGTGTCACTTACCCATGCTATACTATATTTATCAAAAGTTTTCAGGTCGCCTGTTTGGTAGAATTGAATCAGCAGTTCCAGAGATTTTTTCTGTTGATCATTTTCTGCCACGGTAACTGCTTTGCTCAGCCATTCTATTATCTTATCAATAGCAGCGCCATACATACCGCCGCTCTTCCATACTTTTTCAGTAATAGTGCCATTCGCTTTCACCAGCTTGCTATTCAGGCCCCATGATGGTGCATTGTAGCTAGTGTCAAATTTCGAATAGAATGCTTCAACTTCTTTTTGGCTCACACCTTCGTAGAAATTGTTTGAAGAGTTAGCTACATTATCTATATCAGGACGTTGGTCTACAACCTTAGGTTCGAAATTCATATCGAAAACCATTGGCTTGATACGAGCAGCAAAAGCTTCTACATTTTCTCCTTTATTCAGCGGCAGTAGTGTACTGTCCGAATGTTTCAACAGATCTACAAAGAAATCGTAGGATATATTTGGTACAAATTTTTCGTTACCATAATGGTGATGGTTGCCATTGCTGAACCAAAAACGACCACAGTATTCTTCAAAGTTTTTGTAGTAGTCAGTTTTCTTTTCACCTTTATAAGTGCCATATATAGCATCTATTGTTTTGCGTAGCAGGATACCATATTTACTTTTTTGATCGTAGATGATGTCCCTGCCGCTCAGTGCAGCTTCGTATAAATAATAAGCCAGTTTCTTTTGTTGTAGGGTCAGCTCATTAAATCCCGGCACTTCGTAACGCAGGGTTTGAATGTCGGCAAATGCCTCAGCTTCTACTTTAAATGTCGAGGTGTCAGTTTTTTTACCGTCTCCCTGATTACAACTCGATGTCAGTACTTGTGTGCCTATCAGTATCATTACTGGTAATTTCCACTTTTTCATGTTAAGAATCGATTGGTTAAAATGTCCCTAAAAGTACCCTATTAACTCTATTATAGTGATAGATTTGAAAATATCCCTCCTTTGGTATTTAGCTTATATATGTATTGCTAGTTTAATGTATCCCCGCTTTCATACTCTGTATGTATACGGATAACATACAATATGTGTTGATTTCCCAACCTCAATTGTGGCATTTAGCCTATATTCATACATCTATTAAGAACTATCTCTATTTTATAGTATTTCACTTTTGATTTTTGATTTTAACCCGCTACCTTTGCGCCAAAATTGGGCAGACTTCGGTCTACTCTTTTTTGTCATTTTTTGTGGAACCTATTCTTTCTTATATAATTAAGTATTATGCCAAACGTTGGTAAGATCAAACAAATCATCGGTCCGGTAATGGACGTGTACTTCAGCGCAGGTAACAAATTGCCTGAAATATACAACGCTCTTGAATTGACACGCGAAAACGGCGATAAGCTGGTAATGGAAGTTCAGCAACATCTGGGTGAAGACAGCGTACGCTGCGTAGCAATGGATGGTACTGAAGGTCTGGTACGTGGTATGGAATGTGTAGATACCGGTAAGCCTATTGCAATGCCTATCGGCGAGCAGATCCATGGTCGTCTGTTCAATGTAACAGGTGACGCTATCGATGGTTTGGCTAAACCTAACAAAACCAATGGTCGCCCAATACACGCTAAACCTCCTAAATTCGAAAACCTGAGTACTGCTTCTGAGATCCTGTTCACAGGTATCAAAGTTATCGATTTGATCGAGCCGTATGCAAAGGGTGGTAAGATCGGTTTGTTTGGTGGTGCGGGTGTTGGTAAAACCGTATTGATCCAGGAATTGATCAACAACATCGCTAAAGCATATAGCGGTATGTCAGTATTTGCCGGTGTGGGTGAACGTACCCGTGAAGGTAATGATCTGATGCGTGAAATGATCGAGGCCGGTATCGTTAAGTACGGCGACAAATTCAAACATAGTATGGAAGCCGGTGGTTGGGACCTCGCTTCTGTAGATATGGAAGAACTGAAAAAATCTCAAGCTACTTTCGTATTCGGACAAATGAACGAACCTCCAGGAGCTCGTGCTCGTGTGGCCCTTTCTGGTCTTACACTCGCAGAGTATTTCCGCGATGGTGATGGTAGTGGTAAAGGTAAAGACATCCTCTTCTTCGTAGATAATATCTTCCGTTTCACTCAGGCTGGTTCTGAGGTATCAGCTCTCTTGGGTCGTATGCCTTCAGCGGTGGGTTACCAACCTACATTGGCTACAGAAATGGGTCTGATGCAAGAGCGTATCACTTCTACTAAGAACGGTTCTATCACTTCAGTACAAGCGGTATACGTACCTGCGGATGACTTGACCGATCCGGCTCCGGCAACAACATTTGCTCACCTGGATGCTACTACGGTATTAAGTCGTAAGATCGCGGATCTGGGTATCTATCCTGCGGTAGATCCTTTGGATTCTACTTCTCGTATCCTTACTCCACAGATCGTGGGTGATGCACATTACAACACTGCCAACAGAGTAAAACTGATATTACAACGCTATAAGGAATTGCAGGATATCATCGCCATCCTCGGTATGGATGAATTGAGTGAAGAAGATAAACTGACAGTATCTCGTGCGCGTCGTGTTCAACGTTTCTTGTCTCAACCTTTCCACGTGGCAGAACAGTTCACAGGTTTGAAAGGTGTACTTGTTCCTATCGAAGAAACTATCCGTGGTTTCAATATGATCATGGACGGCGAAGTGGATGAGTATCCTGAAGCAGCATTCAACTTGGTAGGTACTATCGATGATGCGATCGCTAAGGGTAAACAATTGATGGCACAAGCCAAGAACTAATCTTGTTTTGAATTTTGAATTAGCATTATGCATTTAGAAATAGCAACACCAGAACACAAAGTATACAGCGGCAACGTGTATGGCATTCAATTGCCCGGCATCGAAGGTTCTTTCGAGATCCTCGATAAGCACGCGCCTATGATAGCTTCTCTCGGTAAGGGTAAAATGAAGATCATCAAGGACAAGAATACTACAGAAATGTACGAGATCTCCGCAGGTTTTGTAGAGGTCATCAACAATAAGGCCACTGTTCTTATTGAAGATGCTACTGCTCTGGACTAATTCCCTTGTTCTGATAAAATATATAAGGCCGGATATGTATCATATCCGGCTTTTTTATGGTCATATATGGCAGCTTATCAGAAATGCACTTTCTTTATACTCAGAACAATCTGTAAATAAGTATTTTTACCTTATAGCATAATAAGCATACTTGAATTTACCATTCTTCATAGCACGACGATACCTGATGAAACAGAAAGGGGCTTTCTCTTCTTTCATCATTCGCTTGTCTATTGTGGCCACCGCACTCAGTGTAGCGGTCATGATAGTAGCCGTGGCTTTTATGACAGGTTTCAAGTACGAGATACGCGAAAAACTGTTCAGCTTTTGGGGACACATTCATGTATCTCCTTACAATCCCAATGCGGCTAGTATCATCACCCCCGATCCTATGCCTGCCGATCCTCAACTCCGGGCGCAGATACGTAAGATACCCCATGTGCTGCAAGTAGCTCCTTATGCGGTCAAGCCAGCTATCATTCATTGCAACGAACTGATGGAAGGTATTCGCCTCAAAGGTGTAGCACCCGATTATCGTTTTAGCAAGGGCATCTCTTTCACAGGTAGCAAAATCGATTACTCCGATACCGCCTATTCCAAACAGATACTCCTATCAGATGGTACTGCCGATAGGCTTAATATCAAGATGGGCGATGAGATACAACTCTACTTCCCCCAGCAAGGCCCCGTGCTGCCTCGTATACGCAAGGTGAAGGTGGTCGGTTTTTTCCATACAGGTATGGACGAGATAGACCGTTTCTTTGCTGTCTGCGACCTGCGTCTCGTACAGCACATGAGTAGTTGGAACTCCAACGACATCAATGGTTATCAGGTAGATCTTGACGATTCTTATCTGGCCGATTCTATGTCTGTGCAGATATACAAAGACTATGTACAACCCCCTATGCACACTATGTCTATCAGAGATATTTACGAGAATATATTCGATTGGCTCAATATCCAGAATATCAATGTGCGCATACTATTGGTCATCATGTCCATAGTGGCCAT
Source organism: Bacteroidota bacterium (assembly GCA_037144255.1). GTDB lineage: Bacteria > Bacteroidota > Bacteroidia > Chitinophagales > Chitinophagaceae > JBAWXE01. Next base: position 24,287 of record JBAWXE010000032.1, read on the forward strand.
CATCAATATGGCAGCAACTATTGTTATCCTCATGGTCGATCGCGCACGTATGATAGGTATTTTCAAGGCCCTGGGTATGCCATTTTCAGGCATACGCACTGTGTTCTTATACATTGCAGGCCTCATTGGTACACTGGGTATTTTACTGGGCAATATCATTGGTCTGGGTATCTGCATTCTGCAAAAGACCACCGGTTTCCTCACCCTGCCCGAGGATACTTACTATATGAAACAAGTGCCTGTCCGTTTTTATTGGTGGCAGATAGGCCTTATAGATATCGCAACATTGGCATTGTGCATACTTTGTATGTGGCTTCCATCGTTGTATATTCGTCGTATACAACCGGCACGCGTACTACAATTCAAATAATATTTTGACCAACAAAGAGCTATATCGTTCTATCTGTGCTTCGCAGTCCTCACTGCCTATGTTCTTGCAACACTGGTGGATGGATGCTGTATGCGACGATTGGGATGTTGCTATTGCCAGGAAAGGCGATCATGTGACTGGCGTTTGGCCCTATGCCCGCACACAGCGCATGGGTGTCAGCCTTATGCGCAATCCTCGTTTGACACCTTACCTCGGTCCTCATGTGTTCATCCCTGCCGATGTCAAGGAAAGCAGCAGAGATAGTTTTGAATATGAGGCTATTGCAGAGCTCATGTCTGCTATGCCTAACGAGAAAGTATGGCATCTGTCTTTACAGCCTGCTTTTCGTCAGGCAGGTATTTTTAAAGAGCATGGTCTGCAATTACAAGTGCAACAAACATTTCTTATAGACCTTGCCAAAGACGAGGCCACACTTTTCTCCCATCTTAAAGAATCCCTTCGTCGCAATATCCGCACTGCCGAAAAGGAAATTACTATTACTAACGAACCCCAATATTTACCCCAACTATACGAATTCCAAAAACATACCCTCTCTGCCAAAGATGTGCAACAGCCTTATACACTGGCACAGATGCAACAGATATACGATGCAGCTGCTGCACACAATAGCGCCGCACTATGGGTAGCCAAGGCAGGTACCGAGGTACAAGCCATTATCTGGAATGTATGGGATGCCGAACGTAGTTATTATTTCATGGGGGCTAAGAATCCTGCTACAGATAATTATCGTGCTATGGCAGCACTGCTATGGCATGCTATACTACAAGCACGTCAGCGAGGCAATACCTGTTTCGATCTCGAAGGTAGTATGGACCCCGGTGTAGAACGTTTCTTCCGTGGCTTTGGTGGCACTCGCCAGCTCTATATCATCCTCCGCAAGAATACTTCTCTGCTCTGGAAATTGAAAGAGATGGTAAGAGGATAAAAAATAGCCCTTGTTGTGTGTTTTTCACCCACAAGCTAAGCATAAGTTGTACAACATCTACCTCTCGCGTCATTGCGCCACATCAAGGCCGTCATCTCAATCCCGAACTCGATTCGGGAAGAGATCTCCTGAGCCTATGCAATCTGCTTTCTCTCGTGCCATTGCGCCCCCCGTGCCGCAATCTTACGTTATAACACAAGCCCTGCTATTCCTTCACCACTCTCACTACTTGTCTTTCACCTTTGTTATTTGCCAACTCCAGAAAATATAGTCCTGATGAAAGATTTTGTATCAAAATATTATTACTACCTGTTTGTAATGTTCCTTGTTGTACAGTTGTGCCTATGATATTGATTACCCGATAATTATTAGCTTCTTGCAGATTATCTATATGCAATACATCATTGGTAGGATTTGGATATACTCGTATTTCAGTAGTAGTAAGTGGTGGATTTTCAACTGCCTGTGTACT
>JBAWXE010000033.1:0-25641 GCA_037144255.1 Bacteroidota bacterium
GTCTCACACATGCATCTTTTTGCCAGTCATGGCAATGGGGTAAAAGAGGGGGAAGTATTCAATCTGCAGGTGGTGGTCCTGTCGATAATGTCATTGATATGGCCACTGACAATCATAACAATGTGTATGTATTATCTGAAGTATATACTTAACCCGTAAATGTAGATGGGCACACAGTTGGTAGCTACGGAGGACGAGATGTTGTGCTTTCTAGTTTTAAATGTGACGGAACCTATCGCTGGTCAAAAACTTTTGGAGGGTATGAAAATGATGAGGGACGCTCTCTGAAAGTAGATACATTGGGGCATGTATATACAAATTTATATTCAGTTTCACCACCAACATCTGCTAACACACGAGTTCATATTGATGTTGATTCAATTCTTCCAGTAAATGACCCTAAGACGATGTTTCTAGTAGAGTATGATACTGCTGGAACTTTTATAAAAGTACATGCTCCTCAACCCGATACTATAACTGTGAACAGTAATAATTCTTGGGGTATAGATGTAGATGTGGATAATGCTGGTAATGTATATTGGTTTTGTCACTTCTCTCCAGGCTTACTTGGTGATGGGGTTGGTCAAGTAATTACAACTGATAGTTTTTACATTTTAAAATATAATTCATCTGGTGTTGTGGTTGGTATAATACCCATTAATATTATGGGTTTAGGAAATCAGGGGAAAATGACTCGTGATCCACTAACTGGTCGTTTTTACTTCGTAGGAACTCTAGTTGGCAGTCCTTCATTTTCTATTGGGGGTAATCCCATTACACATTCTATGTATATTGGTGCTTTTAGTAGTACAGGGCAATTTATTTGGAAAAAAGAAAATTCAAATAAGGAAAGTGAATTAATTGGTCGTGTTTGCGTTGGCAATAATGGTAGTATTTATTTCACAGGTAATTTGAACGGACTAATTGGCTCGTCAGTAGATACAATATCTAATATTCCATTCACTTTCAGTGCGTATGGCGGTCCTTTTGTTATGAACTTAGATTCTAACGGGAACAATATTTGGAATAAAGTAGCTACTGCAAAATATGAAAGTAAAGGATACGGACTAGCATTACGAAATAACACTGAAGTTGTCATGGTTGGCTCATATGCGGGCAAGGTTGTATGGCCAGGGTTTGCAGATTCATTAAGTCTTGCAATAAATACACTCGCTGATATTTTTATCACTCGCTTTAACGCACAAACAGGAGCAGTAATTGGCGTGGATACTTTAGCGAGTAACTTTGGTTACCCTGAATATCCAAGTTCAATTGTTGCTGATAAAAGCAGTAATGTTTATATCGGCGGGGAGTTTCCAAGTGCTTTATACGTAGCCAATGATACTTTAATTACCGCTGGTGGTGAGTCTGATTTTTTCATTGCTAAATATGGCTCAGCAAATTGCAGTACTCAATCAGTAGAAAATCTTCCACTTACTTCTACTGAAATACGAATATATCCTAACCCCACCAATGATGTGCTTCATATTGATAACTTGAAAGATGTTTCAACTTATCAAGTGATAAATATTATTGGTACAACAGTTCAACAAGGAAGATTACAAGCAGGTAGTAATAGTATCTCTACACAGTTGCTGGCATCTGGTATGTACATAGTGGAGCTGGTAAATAATAAAGGTGAAAAAGAAGTGCTGCGTGTAGTGAAAGAGTAATGTGATGTCTTATATTTACAGACAGATACATGCGCTACATTTGGCAACATATAAACACTATACTAGAGTCGTACAGCGGCAAGGTGCCACTGACGCATTATCTGAGGCATTATTTCAAACAGTACCCTAAGCTGGGCAGCAGAGACCGTAAGATACTGAGCGATATGGCCTATAGCTGGTACAGAGCATCCAGAGCCATTAGCAATACACAGCTAAGCATAGAAGAAAAGATAGGCTGCCTGCTACTGTTGTGTACACATCAGCCCAAATACTTACAGGATTTCCTGCCTGCGCAATGGCAGATAGCCCCTAATGCACCTGTAACAGAGCGTATAGCACTACTGCAAGAATACCTGCGACTGAATATAGATGACATATACGGACATAGCACATCGCTGTCATACGGTATCAATAGGGAAGAATGGCTAAGCTCTATGCTATCGCAACCGAGGCTATTCATACGTGTGCGCAAGGATATGAACAAGGTGCTGCAACTACTGGAACAACATTCACTGAGTTACGAAATGATGAGTGATACCTGTATAGCACTACCTAATGGTGCTGCCATAGATAAGATACTGCCCGAGGATGTGTATGTGGTACAAGATGCATCGTCGCAAAGCACAGGTGCGTACTTTCACCCTGAGCCTCAGCAACAATGGTTTGATTGCTGTGCAGGTGCAGGTGGTAAATCGCTACTGCTGAAGGATATAGAGCCGACAGTAAAACTGAGTGTATCGGACAAGCGAAAAAGTATACTGCATAATCTGGAAACGAGATTCCAACAATATCATCATGCCATACCTGCCAGCTATTGTGTAGATGCAGCAGATAAGCAACAACTATATGCGCATTTGCATAACTCAACATTTGACGCTGTGATATGCGATGTACCCTGCAGCGGTTCTGGCACATGGGCCAGAACACCTGAGCAATTATATTTCTTCGATCAGCATTTTTTGAAAGACATCAGCCAGCAACAAAAAGCTATAGCAACGAATGTAGCTCACTACATCAAAAAAGGTGGTAAACTTATTTATATCACCTGTTCGGTTTTCAAAGAAGAGAACGAAGATGTGGTAATGGAAGTGATGGAAAAAACAGGATTGCAATTAGAGAGTCTGCAACTGATAAATGGTATAGCCCAGGGAGCCGACAGTATGTTCGTAGCTGTGATGCAGAAATAAATACTATTCCTTTACTAACTTGATAACTTGTGTTCTGTCGCTGCTGACAGCACGCAGCATGTAGATGCCCGGAGCTAAAGCAGGAGGTGTGAAAGTGATGAGCTGTAAGCCTTTGTGCATGTTATAGTTGGTAGACCAAACTACCTTGCCACTGATATCTGTAAGCGCAAAAGCAACATCCTGTGCATTAAGCTGGCTTACCTCTAACAATACCTTATCGGTAATAGGATTGTTGTTCTTGAGTACTATCCAAGTATTAGTAGGATATACAGGCGTATCTTTGATACCCAAGGAAGTATAGGCAGTATGAAAATTAGGCACACCATAACCTCTGTGGTCGTCGGGAGTGGCGTAATGATCGGCACTTTTGTTGATAGCAGTGCGCAGCATATAAGGCGTAGCAGATGGAGAAGCCTGCCATAAGCATGCAGCCCAACCCGCTATTTGGGGAGTAGAATAAGACGTACCATCGCCGGTGGTCACTACCCCATTATTGGCAATAATAGTAGCCTCGTGACCCAATGCACATACATCGGGTTTTCTTTGTAATGCAGCATTAGGGCCCCATCCGCTGGAAGTAGCAATGATGGTAGCAGCATCTACAGAACCTATAGTAAGAGCGGAGTCGGCATCGCCTGGAGTGAGGATATTATTCCAAGTATTGCCGCCTTCGTTACCGGCGGAGGTAATAAAGAGCATCCCTTTCTTCGTAGCCATATTAGCCGCTTGGGCTACTATAGTGGTGACACCATCGAAATTGGCAAAGACGAAATTGTCAGAAGGTGTATCGAAAGTATCGTAACCTAAAGAAGACGTAATGATATCGGCACCTGCACTATCAGCACGTTCTGCGCCGGCTACCATATTGTCCAGTTCCATACGTTGCTCAGATGTTTCTATCTCTGTAACATAGAGTGCGTAATTGGCATAAGGAGCTGAACCTACAAACTGACCCGGGATATTAGCCGCCAGCTGAGATAGGCATTCCAGACCATGCGTGTAGAGTGTATTGATAGTAGAAGTATGCAGTACAAAATCGTACTGGTCTACTATACGACCGGAAGTAGTGAGACTATCGAAAAAAGGATTTGTAAAAATAGTACCATAGCCATTATCTACAATGGCAATGAGCATACCTTGGCCTTTGTAACCCAGATCGTGCAGAAAATCACCACTGACCATTGAAGTCTGTACAAAAGCACCTGAACCATAATAGGTAGCAGAGCCTGTGGTTTTAGCCAAAGGAATATAGGCAGGTGTAACAGATGATGTGAAATTGTTGTTGTCGATAATGGCAGGGCGATTGTGCAAACCACCTGCGTAATAACCTACCAAGCGAATAGAAGTAACAAAAGATTTTCCCCAAAGATTGTGAACCTGATTGGTATCAGAAACAAGGATGACACAAGAATTGAGCCAACGAGAAGTGACATGTAATACAGAGCCAGAGACCAGTGTAAGCACGCTATCTAAATACGCTGGAGAAACAGGCAGGTCTGTACTATCGATAGCTATGCTCTGATGAGTACGTCTGTCAATAGCTCTTTGGGATAAAAATGAGAGTGGGTTGCTGAGACTTAAAACCGTACCCTGTTTATTAGGAAAAGTAATGCGATAAGCATATTGGTCACTGAGAGCATATGCCGAAGAGCATAGCACTAAGAGTACTGACAAACACAGTATCGACCTCCCTAATCTCATGGGGGAATTGGAATTAGTTATGATCTACGGCACGCATGATCACTCTATAACCCTTGATACAAGTATCAGGAGGCATAGAAGAGTAATTAGGATTGTAGTTCCAATGGGTCATCTCACGGTATACTAGACCTACATTATATGCGTAAACTTCTTTAGCAAAAGTTTGATAAGCAGGTAAGCTACGTTGGTTGATGGTATCGCCTTGTAATTGGTCAGTTTCCATAACAGTAACTGTGTTATCGAATTTCAGCAGACCATTGTTGTAAGGTTGTTGGTAGTTTGAGTAGTTGTATACCCAGTTTTGGAAATAAGCATTGTTAGCGTCTTGTACATCTATCAAGCTATTACCTAACCAGCTAAGATTATTAACAACAGGGAATTCCAATTTAATGAAGCGCAAGTTATTTTCTACATACTGGATCATGTTGTTGGTATCTGTAACGAATACCACACGAGCTAATTTGAAGGCGCTGGTATCAGCTTGTTTTCTTACCTCTACATTGATCTGGAAGATCTTGTTATTATGATCGTCGCGCATAGTATCAATCACACTATAACGCATTTGGTATGACCTGTTTATTACTTTACAGCTGGTATCTATCCAGATGGTAGAATCTACATTATATATGACATACTGGCCAAAGCTAAGCGGGAAATATCCCTGACTATAGTCATTAGCATAAGGATTATCCTTATGTTTTTGACATGAGAAAAGGGCTACAGATAAGAATCCGGCTAACAATAAAACTGGTAAAAACTTTTTATTCATAAAAAAGCTGTGCTAATGTTTCCTGTAAATATAGTCAAACAAACTAAAAAGAGAATACATTTAATGGGGCTAAAAATAGCATTTTAGATTGATAATGTAGCTATAAGCCGCTGAAAAAGGCAGAAAAAAGGTATTTTATATGCCCTTTCTTATAATACCACCTGCAATTACGTCGTCACCCTCGTAAAAAACAGCTGATTGACCGGGGGCAATACTATTGACCGCATGGTTAAAATGGACATTTACCAGATCGCCTACAGGGTTTAAAATGCTTTCAGAACCGGCATCTTTATACCTGATCTTGGTAGTGGCCTCCATACCTTGCGGAATTTCTGCATATTTGATATAGTTCAGTCCGCCTACCACCATGCCACTTTGTTGCAGTTCGTGGGCCTCGCCCAGTACTACTGTATTGGTCTCAGGTATGATCTTAGTAACAAAAATGGGTTTGCCGAAGGCAATTTCCAGTCCTTTGCGCTGGCCTATGGTATAAAAAGGGTATCCGCGGTGTTTGCCCACTACTTTGCCATTAGTCAGTACAAAATCACCACCATTTACCTCGGCTTCGAGAGTAGGTATCTGCCTTTTGAGGAAGCCACGGTAGTCGTTATCAGGCACAAAACATATCTCGTAGCTTTCTGCTTTCTTAGAAAGTTCGGGATAGCCCATATCTAGTGCCAGCTTGCGTATCTCGGTCTTAAGGTAATCGCCCAAAGGGTAAATACTACGACTGAGACAGTCCTGCCCCAGGCCCCAAAGCACATAACTTTGGTCCTTGGTAAGATCTTTGGCTTTAGAAAGGACAAAGCGGCTATTTTCTTCACGCACTTTCACATAATGTCCAGTTGCAATATAATCGCAATCTAAGGCATCAGCACGTTTCAGCAATGCAGACCATTTAATATGTGTATTGCAGAGTACACAAGGATTAGGGGTACGACCTGCCATATATTCCTCTACAAAATTTTCTATCACATGACCACCAAACTCCTCGCGGATATCTAATATATAATGAGGGAAACCATGTTCTACCGCTGCCATACGGGCATCGTTAAAACTATCCAGATTGCAGCAACCTGTTTCTTTCTTTCCTCCACCCGATGAGGCATAATCCCATGTTTTCATGGTGATACCTACTACTTCATAGCCTTGTTGGTGCAGCATTAGCGCAGCCACGGTACTATCTATACCGCCACTCATTGCCACTAATACCTTTCCGTTCCTGCTCATAAATTAAATATAAATCCTAAACACTATATGAAAGTGTTATAGTACAGCAAATGTACGAATAAGCAGGTGAGCAGCCATACCCGAAACAACAAATAGAATGACTATTTAACTATATGGGTATTAAATCTCCTTATCAGACAGGTGCCTATAATCATAAATAAGACCGTAGTATATATTAATTTTACTTTCAGACTCGAGCCCATGCAATCATATTCAGTTTCTTTTTCCAGTGGTACTGTAGCCTATTATCCGGACAGTAGCCTAAATGAACTACCCCAAGTAGCTGCTACTCAACAAACGATATTGTTGGTAGATGAAAAAGTACTTTCTGCATATGGTGACAAGCTGAAGCTATATAAGACCATACCCATGCATAGTGGTGAAAGCCATAAGACCTTACAAACAGCGGAAACCATCATCAAAGACCTGATAAGACAAGAAGTACAAAGGAATAGTATGCTGATAGGCGTAGGTGGAGGTGTAGTAACAGACATAACAGGCTTTATAGCATCTACTTATATGCGAGGTACACGAGTAGGATTTGTACCTACTACATTGTTAGGCATGATAGATGCAGCTATAGGCGGAAAGAACGGAGTGAATATAGGCCTGCACAAAAACATGATGGGCACTATACGACAACCTGAATTCATACTATACGATACAAGTTTGCTAGGTACACTACAGGATACAGAATGGAGTAATGGTTTTGCAGAGATCATTAAATATGCGCTACTGTTTGATGCACAGCTATTTGAAGAATTGAATACACATAACATTGATCATTATCAACAAAATAAGGCAGCATTACAATTATTGATAGCCCGCTGCGTGGCATTGAAAAATAAAATAGTGCAAGCAGACGAACAAGAAAAAGATGAACGTAAGCTATTGAACTTTGGACATACGGCAGGGCATGCACTGGAGAATATGTACCATTTGCCACACGGACATGCCGTAGGGCTAGGCATGATAGTAGCTTGTGACCTGAGTATCAACACTAAGAGCCTGAACCCGGATATCAAACAACAACTGATAGGATTATTGAAGCGGTACCATTTACCCACGCATTTGGAGATCAACCCGAAAGAAGTAATGCAGGTATTGGTTATGGATAAAAAAAGGCAAACCAATGTTATAGATTACATACTGCTGAATGGTGTAGGCAATGCGGTAATACAAAGGTTATCATTCGATACTATACAACGATCACTTGAAACCTTTGCACATGGAAGTCATCATTAACCCAGGATTTATTTCCGGAACAGTAACACCACCTGCATCTAAGAGTATGATGCAAAGAGTTTGTGCTGCTGCATTGCTTCATAAAGGCACTACTACAATATATAATGCAGGAACATCTGATGATGATGAAACTGCACTGCAGGTCATACAGCAGTTAGGTGCTACTATTGTAAGATCATACGATAGCATTACTGTAAGTAGTAAAGGTGTACACCCTGTAAATAATACGATTGATTGTGGAGAAAGCGGATTGAGTGCGCGTATGTTCATACCCATAGCGGCACTACACTATGAATGGATACAGATACTAGGAAGTGGTAGTTTATTGCTGCGGCCCATGCAAGTTTTCAAAGACATTCTACCTCAGTTAGATGTAGACCTGGAAGATTTCAGAGGATATATACCCTTTAGAGTAAGAGGACCATTACAAGCAAATAAAGTGACCATTGATGGTTCGGTAAGCTCACAGTTTCTGACGGGAATATTATTCGCATTTACAGCAGCTGCCAGAAAAGCCATAACTATAAAAGTGGAGGATCTAAACAGCAAGCCTTATACTGATCTGACATTAGAAGTATTGGACCTATTTGGCAAGCCGATAACAAATGAAGATTACGAAACTTTTCAAATAGACCCAACAGTATTCCATAGTAGGAAAGCTATAGTAACCACAATAGAAGAAGACTGGAGCAGTGCAGCATTCTGGTTGGTAGCCGGTGCTATAAGTGGCAAAGTATGTGTGAAAGGCCCCAAAGCAGATTCTCTACAAGCAGACAAACAAATACTGAACATTCTCCTACAAGCCGGGGCCTCCATACTATTTGCCAATAATGAGATACATATAAAAAGATCTATACTCAATAGTTTTTATTTTGACGCTACAGATTGTCCCGACCTTTTTCCGATACTTTCGGTATTAGCAATATTTTGTAATGGCACCAGCAGTATCAAAGGATTGAACAGGCTACATCATAAAGAAAGTAACCGTGAGAAAAGCATTACTGAAATGCTCACACAATTTGGTGTATCTTATCGTACCGATAATGACAGGCTATATGTAACCGGGACCGACAGTGTGAAACAAGCAAGGATAGATGGGCATAATGACCATCGGATCATAATGGCAGCCGCAGTAGCATCATTGCGTGCTACAGGAGCAGTAACAATAAGTGATGCTGAATCTGTTTCTAAATCGTATCCAGATTTTTTTAAGCACCTCAATTCGTTGGGGATACAAAGCAACATTAACAATTAGTAGTATGAATACTTTTGGCAGACTATTTCGTATCAGTATATTCGGAGAATCGCATGGCCCATTGATAGGCGTTACTATAGATGGATGCCCGGCCGGTGTACTATTGCAAGAAACAGATCTGCTGCCTGATCTGGAACGTAGGAAAGCAGGAGCAGCAGGTACTACCCCACGAAAAGAAGAAGACAACCCAAGTATAGTAAGTGGAGTTTTTAATGGCCATACAACAGGGGCACCCATTACGATAGTGTTTGAGAATAACAATTCACGCTCTACGGACTATGAGGCACTACGCAATACACCTAGACCGGGGCATGCAGACTTTGTATTACATGAAAAACACAAAGGCTATAATGACTATAGAGGCGGGGGACATTCATCTGGGAGAATGACACTAGGGTTAGTGAGTGCAGGAATAATAGCCAAGAAAATACTTACACCTATAAAGATACAAGCCACACTAACAGAAGCCGGTGGCAGTAGAGATGTAGAAACAGCTATACAAACTGCTATAGCAGAACAAGACAGCATAGGTGGCATAGTAACCTGTACAGCCTCTGGATTACCCATAGGATTAGGCGAACCATTTTTTGATTCAATAGAGTCTATTATAAGCCATGCTATATTTTCTATACCTGCAATAAAAGGAATAGAATTCGGCAGTGGATTTGCGGCTACTACAATGAAGGGAAGCGCACATAATGATGCTATAGTAGATGCAAAAGGTAATACTAACACTAATAATGCAGGCGGTATTAACGGAGGAATCAGTAATGGAAATGAATTACATTTTCGTGTAGCAATAAAGCCCACAAGTAGTACCCCCAAAGAACAACATACCTGGAACAAAGCAACTCAGTCAGTTGAGAGTTTTCAAGCCAAGGGTAGACATGATCTATGTATTGCTCTACGCGCATCTGTAGTAATTGAAGCTGCCACGGCCATCGTATTAGCTGACCTGATGATGATACATAAAGGGATGAGACTATAATTATTCGGATGGGTCTTCCTGCGGCTCGTCTACGAGCAAGCGCATGAGTTGTTGTATCTCATCTGCCTTAAATTCTTCTCTGCGATATCTGTAACAGAGGCTCAACTCTTCCAGCATCTTAAAGATTACACGCTTAGGGGATAAAGGAGTAAAGTACAAATTCCTATCCATTGCATTGATTTTGCGTAGATAAGTATCTATATCCTTCTGTGTGTATACCATGCCATTGAGAGGGTCAATATAAAACTGTATCTGTTGTACAGACTCGTCGCGTGGATTAAGGAAATGGTTCAATGTATCTATGTATGCAAAAACAAATTGACGAGGTACATCTACTGCGAAAATGGGAATATCTAATAGTTCGCAAAGTGCCAAATAGAGGACACCTACAGAATAGGCATTCCCCTGATGGTTCTCCAGTAGATTATTGATAAAAAAGTACTTAGGGTCACGATCTGTTAGTTCGTGACCCTGCAGTTTATAATAATTATAAAGAATGCTATTGAAAACATTTACCTGCTCCAACGGAGTCAGATAATTATTGAGTTCTAACCAGATATTCCTTCTTATCTGATCGAACTGAGTAAGTACAGCTGGAATGTTAAGCTCCGGGAATTGGTATTTGGCCACTAGTATAGCACCGCGCAACAATTCGGGATTTTTCGCCCTACTCCATTCTACCAGCTCATGTTGCAGGTCTTGAAAATGCATACGATGGATCAATAACTCTATACGTTCCTGAATAGACTCATCAGATGTGATCTCCCAAAGTTGTTCCAGATTGGGTATGATCTTCTTGCCATACTTTAGCAAGTTCTCTGCTACAGTATCGAAAACCTCATTATCAGGATCATCTATCAATCTCAGGAGTGCCTTGATGTCATTGTTTTGCTGCATAAACGATTCCGTTCCTCACCATTAAGGTACAAAAAAATTAACTTGCCTTTTTCTTTCTTGGTACTTTTTTAGGCGGATTATCTTTTGCTTCCTGTATAATAGCTTTCACGTTTTCGATAGTTAGATCGGCAGCTTTTTCAATTTGCTCTTTAGGTATCTTGTAGTTACGAAGGCCTTGTTTGATATAAGCACCATAAGGGCCTTTCAGTATCTTGATCTTTTCCTTTTCAAATATCTTAATGGTACTTTCTGCCTGTGCCTTACGTTTTTCTTCTATCAGTGGGGCTACTTCTTCAAGCTCTACGGTATAAGGGTCCATTTCCTTTTTCAGGGAATAGAACTTAGTAGCATGCTGTGCATAAGGACCAAAACGACCGATATTCACCGTTACTTCTTCACCTTCGAACAGACCTAATTTACGAGGCAGTTTGAACAGCTCCATGGCTTCTTCCATAGAGATGGTCTCGATACTTTGGTTGGTACGTAGTTTAGCAAAACGAGGTTTTTCCTCATCTTCTGTTGCACCTATCTGAACCATAGGGCCAAAACGTCCCAAACGAGCTACTACGGGTTTACCACTGGTAGCATCTGTACCTAAGACACGTTCGCCTTTGGCACGGGCAGCATTTTCCAATGTATGTTCTACACTTTCGTGAAAAGGCAGATAGAAACCATCTATCATCTTACTCCATATTTGTTTGCCTTGAGCTATCTCATCAAATTCTGCTTCTATCTTGGCAGTAAAGCCATAGTCCATTACACGTTGAAAATGTTCATTCAGGAAGTCGCTCACCACCAATCCCAGATCTGTAGGGAATAATTTGGCGCGTTCTGCCCCTGTATTTTCATCATCAGTACGTTGTACTACTTTACTATCCTTTAAAGTAAACACTTGGAATTCACGCTTCACTCCTTCCTTATCACGTTTTTCAACATAACCACGATTCTGAATGGTACTAATGGTAGGCGCAAAAGTAGAAGGACGACCTATGCCTAATTCTTCCAGCTTTTTAACCAGCGATGCTTCCGTGTAGCGAGGCAGTGGACGAGAGAAACGCTCTGTAGCACGCATTTCCTGAAAATCCAGGTCCTGGCCTACTACCAATGGAGGCAACATACCTTCATTCTCTTCTTCAGCATCTTCTTCATCACGGCTTTCTGTATACACTTTCAGGAAACCATCGAAACGTAATACCTCGCCTGTAGCTGTCAGCAAATCAGACATGGTAGACACGTTGATCTTGGCTACTGTACGTTCCAGTTGTGCATCAGCCATTTGCGATGCCATGGTACGTTTCCATATTAAATCGTACAGACGATTAGTGTCTGCATCTGGTATGGTGGTATTATTCATATCGGTAGGGCGTATGGCCTCATGCGCTTCCTGTGCCGATTCATTTTTATTTTGAAAAACTCTCTTTTGGTAGTATTTTTCTCCATATTGCGCGTTCACTGCATTCAATATGCCTTCCTGAGCTGTTTCTGACAGGCTTACTGAGTCTGTTCTCATGTAAGAGATATGTCCGTTCTCATACAGCTTTTGTGCCAGTAGCATGGTCTTAGAAACCGAATACCCCAATTTACGACTAGCCTCTTGTTGTAATGTAGATGTAGTAAATGGTGCAGCAGGCGATTTTTTAGCCGGTTTTATTTGTATATCCTTTACAGAATACTTGGCATTGATGCATTTTTCAAGATAAGTACGTGCATTATCAGCATTATTCAGTTTATCAGGGCCTTCGGCCTTGAAAGTGACCTTCTTATTATTAATATCAGCTGCCTGAAAGAATGCCTCTACTTTAAAACTGCTCTGTGTTGTAAAACGAGTGATCTCTCTTTCTCTTTCTACTATCAGGCGCACTGCTACAGACTGTACACGACCGGCAGACAGGTTATTGCGCATACTCATCTTTCTCCATAATACCGGAGACAATTCAAAACCTACTATCCTATCCAGTACACGGCGTGCTTGTTGCGCATTTACCAGATCCATATTTACTGTTCTGGGATTACCTACGGCACGCAATATGGCTGGTTTGGTGATCTCATGAAAAACAATACGCTTAGTAGTAGAGGGATCTAAACCCAATACCTCGCATAAATGCCATGATATAGCCTCTCCTTCACGGTCCTCATCCGTTGCTAACCATACGTCGTCAGCTTTTTTTGCCAGCGCTTTTAGTTCTTTTACTACTTTCTGTTTGTCTTCAGACACGATATATTTCGGTTTGTAGCCGTTTTTCATATCTATGCCCATGTCTTCTTTCTCTAGGTCACGAATGTGCCCGTAGCAGGATTTTACTTCAAAATCACTGCCCAATATTTTTTCGATGGTTTTGGCTTTTGCAGGCGACTCAACAATCAACAGGTTTTTAGCCATTCTCTTTCCCTTTTCTTTATATAACGTGTGATTATAATAGATGGTTCTTTTTATCGAACGTGTGCAATAATAAAGTATTGTTTTGTAAAAACGAAAAAGGGTAACGGCTGACGCTACCCTTTTTCGGGAGGAGATATTAATAGTTATATTAATATTAGTGTGCTACTACCATGCGGCCTGTGGTTTTGTCAGTATCTGAACGTACCGTATAGAAATAAACCCCATTTGCCAGATCATTAGTGTAAAATACTGCTTTACCATTATTTATATATCCCATGTCCAGTTTTTTCAGAGTTTGGCCTAGGATATTCTCTATAGTTACACTTACATTCTGATCCGCAGGCAATATGAAACTAATGGTCACGTTATTGGTAGCAGGATTAGGATATACACCATCTATGGATATTGCAGGAGTGGTATTTGCTATACCTGTTACACGAGGTTGTAATACTGCACAGGTTGTACAATTAATAAATGTGCTGATCCTAAAGAATTCCTGAGAGAACTGTGCACCGAATATACTACGTTCAAGTTGATTAGTAGGAAACCAATGAGAATTACTATCCGCAAATAATAATTGAGACATATTGTAATCGCTATCATCAAACCAATGATATGGCATTTGAGTACCTGAACCATTAGGTTCATCAGCTACTACCATAAAATGGTGATACTGTTCTAGATTATCTGCATTAATACTCCAAGTATCACCTGATCTAAAAGTACAAGTAATAGCGTAATTAGCTCCTGCAGGAACATGTAGAGGGTTGGGAGATAGAGTACCCCCTACCGGAAAAGTAAAATTGGTAATTGTATCATTACCTGAAACAACAGGAAGATGTCTCATAGCATCTGTTAGTGGCTGTTTCCAAAGTATTTGTGTAGTACTACCGGCTGCATCATTAAATGCTGCATTATATACCGTGTCTACATTATGTATCTGAGGCATGTATATTGTATCGATACCTATCATACTACTTGAATCAAGATAGGTAATATGAGATGTATTCACTACTGCAGAAAAGATAAGTGTATCAACAATAGAAACTGGTCTTCCTGGATTTTTTACATAAGCGGCCATAATACTTACAGAGTCTACCGTGTAGTTGTCTGCCATGCTTACTACTATTGCATTACTGTCATAATAATGTTTTGGATCATAACCGAAAAAATTAAAATGGATAGGATCAGTCACTTCTCCTACTGCACAGTATTTTACTGTAGTTACAGCTGCAGTGCCATTATTTTGTTTTACTGTAGAATCAAACCAAATTGGAAATAATGAAGTTGAAACTGTAACAATACCTGCTAATGAATCTTCCCACATCCAATGTGTATACCATCTGCCCAAGCCTACAGATGTGGTCTTGTTTCCAGTGTTATTTTGTTGATTTGATGGTCTGAATTTATTTATTGCTTCATCGCTTTGTTCCTTAGAGACTGTATAAGAACTAGACATATCCTTTACTCTATGTTTGGATTTTTCCTCCAACACTACAGAGTTGTTTGCATTCTGTGCTTTCAAAGAATTCACAAACACAAAGGCAATAAATAGTAGAAATAGTTTTTTCATAGAATACTATTTGATAGTTAAAATAAACATGCTGAATATTGTAAATTAACACTAATCTGATCAATAAACAAAAAAATCATATCCAAATGGATATGATCTGCAAATACCGATAACCTGTAAAAAAGAGAAAGGGTAACGAAGATCGTTACCCTTTCTCAATAATATATTACTTGTTAAACTACCTATTAATGAGCAACTACAAAACGGTTAGTTACTTTTTGTTCGCCAGCGCTGATAGTGTAGAAATAAACACCATTAGCCAAGTCAGCAACATTGAAAGTAGCTTTACCGGTAGCTTCTACTTTACCCAGTTCTAAAGTCTTAACAACTTGACCAACTGTGTTAGCCAAAGTGATAGTTACATTAGAAGCAGTAGCAAGAGAGAAAGGAATGTTAACAGTATTTACAGCAGGTACAGGGAATGCACCGTTTACAGTAATATTGTTAGAAACATTAGCAACACCTAATACACCACATGTAGCGCAATTGATGAAAGTACTGATATCATGGAATTCTTGAGAGTATTGAGCACCGTTAATAGCTTCAATCTCGTTAGTAGGATACCAGTAAGCACTATCAGTAGAGAATAACAATTGAGACATATTTCTATCGTTATCATCGTACCAGTGGTATGGCATTTGTGTACCTGCACCGTTAGGCTCGTCAGTCAACACTAAGAAATGGTGATGTTGATCTACTGTATCTACATTATGTATCCAAGTATCGCCTGATTTGAATACGCAAGTTACAGCGTAATCTTTACCTGCTGGAACTTGTAATGGCATTGGGTTAGCAGTAGTACCGTTAGATACAGGGAAAGTAAAGTTAGTTAACGTAACATTACCTGTAACTGGATCCATTGGAGTACGCATAGCGTCTGTCAAAGGCACTTTCCATTTCAACTGAGTAGTGAAACCTGCATCATTCCAAGCAGCACGACCTACGCTATCAGCATGGAATATACGAGGCCAATACAGAGTATCGTGACCGGGAGCATAATCGTTTGGAGTTAATGCGAAAGCATAAGTTACCGCATCAGCTTGTGTGATATAAGAATAGTGCGTATTCACTACTGCAGAGAAGATCAAAGTATCTACAACAGTTGTAGGTCTAGTGATATTCTTAACATAAGCAGCAAGGATACTTACTGAGTCAACTGTATAAGCGTTTGTTGGAGTAACTTTAATTGTGTTAGGACCAAATGCTAACAATGGACTATATCCAAAATAGTTAAAACCAGATACATTACTAACCTCACCTACTGCACTAAAGTTGATAGTGCCTAAACCTGAAGAGAAATTTTCAGTAACAGTAGAATCAAACCAGATCGGGAATAATCTAGAAGATACAGTACCAGAACCTGCTAATGAATCTGCCCATAACCAATGGCTGAACCAAAAACCAGAACCGGCTGTAGTGCCTTTAGCAAGATCTTGTTGGTGATTTCCTTGGAATTTCTTAACAGCCTCGCTCTTATTGGCATGATACTGAGAAGCAGGAGTATTCACTTGATGGCGAACAGTCATATTCTGTTCTAACACAACAGACTGATTTGTCTGAGCGTTTGTTGATGTAACTACTAAGCCAGTAGCCAAGAAAAGTAATAATTTTTTCATTGTAATGTTATTTTTTTTGAAGTAAAACAAGTTTTGGTAAAGATAATAACTATTATCTCATTTGAACAAGTTTTTTTCGAACATATTATGATGAAATGGTATTAATAACCGATGAAAAGGGGGATTTTTTATCCTCGATAAAGCAAATTACATTTGTATGACGCAATCTTTTCTATGCTACCTCAATTTGAAAACACCGAAGTTGCCTTTCAGTACCGCAGCAATTCAGAATTAAAACGTGCCCATTTTTTATTTTCAGCAATGAGCTCCCCAACCATTACTAAGGTAGGAGTGAGACTTGTTCAGGCATCGATCTCCATGCATTTACCGGTAAAAGGCCTGATCAAAAAAACCATCTTCAAACATTTCTGTGGTGGAGAGACCATGGAAGATGCTGCAGTAACTGCCAACATTCTGGCTCAATATGGTGTAGGTATCATATTAGACTATGGTGTTGAAGGGAAAGACAATGAGGTAGAATATGATAAAGCAGTACCTGAATTCATAAAAGCCATCAAATACGCTGCTACTCAAAAGAATATACCTTTTATTAGTTTGAAAGTGACAGGTTTTGCACGCTTTGCATTATTAGAAAAAGTCCATGCATGTGAAACACTTACTGCTGACGAAACTAAAGAATTCGAAAGGATCAAACAACGTGTTTACGATATTTGTCAGGCTGCGGCACAAAACCATGTAATGGTACTGATAGATGCAGAAGATAGTTGGATACAACAGCCAGTTGATGACATCACAGATGCCATGATGGAGCAATTCAATAAAAAAGAGGTCATTGTCTACAATACTTTCCAAATGTACAGACATGATCGTCTGGAGTTTTTGAAAAAATCTTACGAAACTGCACAAGCAAAGAACTACTTGTTTGGTGCAAAACTGGTAAGGGGTGCCTATATGGAAAATGAACGCAAACGCGCTATCGAAAAAGGCTATCCATCTCCCATCTACGATGATAAAGAAAGTACTGATAAGGCCTATGATGATGCTACTCTATTTTGTCTGCAACATCTGGATGGCTTACATTTATTCATAGGTACACACAATGAACAAAGCTGCCTTAAAGCTGCCAAGTACATGCAGGAAAATAAGATCCCGCTGGACTCAAACAAAGTATATTTCTCTCAGTTATTCGGCATGAGTGACAATATATCTTTCAATTTGGCTCATGAAGGGTATCAGGTAGCCAAATACCTGCCTTATGGTCCTGTATTAGATGTGGTGCCTTACCTACTGCGTCGTGCCGAAGAGAATACCTCTGTAGCCGGACAAACCAGCAGAGAATTATCACTGATAGAGAAAGAAGTAAAAAGAAGAAAATTATAACTTTCTAAGAATCTTACATAAAATAATAAAGCCACTGAAGTTCAGTGGCTTTATTATTTATATCATTTGATACTTTACTTTTTTTCTATCACGTATAGATCCTCGCTGTCATGTTTCATACGGTAACGTTGTCTTGCAAACTCTTCCAGTTTTTGTGGGTTCGTTGTAATGTTATCGTACTCTTTTTGCATTCTGCCTATTTCCTGATTCAGATACTTGATATTGTCTTTAGTATCCATTAATTCCTTATTTCGTTGTTGTTGTGACATCCAATCATTTTGGTCAAAAAAATACATCCATACAAAAAATGCTACTGCCGTTAGCAGGAATTTATTGCTGAGTACTTTTAAGATTTTCATGAATATTCATTTACAATTAACAAAAAAATGGATACCCTATTTCCCAAATTTAAGCGCTTTCTGCGGATAATATGCAGCAGAACCCAACTCTTCTTCGATACGTAATAACTGGTTGTACTTAGCCATGCGGTCTGAACGAGAAGCAGAACCGGTTTTGA
Source organism: Bacteroidota bacterium (assembly GCA_037144255.1). Lineage (GTDB taxonomy): Bacteria > Bacteroidota > Bacteroidia > Chitinophagales > Chitinophagaceae > JBAWXE01. The sequence goes on from JBAWXE010000033.1 coordinate 18,373, forward strand.
TCTGTCCGCAGCTCAGAGCTACTGCCAGATCAGCTATGGTATTGTCTTCAGTTTCGCCTGAACGGTGGCTCATAATAGTATTGTACTTATTATGTTGAGCCATAGTTACGGCTTCTATGGTTTCAGTAAGTGTACCTATTTGGTTCACCTTTACTAAAAGACCATTTGCTGTATTTTCCTTGATACCTTTTTCCAAGCGCTTTACATTGGTCACGAACAGATCATCACCTACCAACTGCACTTTGCTACCCAATGCGTCTGTAAGAGCTTTCCATCCCTTCCAGTCATCTTCTGCCATACCATCTTCTATACTTACTATGGGGTATTTTTTACACCATTTTACCCAATAGGCTACCAGTTCTTCACTGGTCATTTTGGTATTACCTGATTTATGGAAATGGTACTTTTTATCCTTGTCATTGTATAATTCACTATTTGCAGCATCTATAGCTATAGCTACTTGCTCACCTGGTTTGTAACCCGCTTTCTCTATAGCTTTTAAAACTGTTTCAATAGCCTCTTCATTGCTTTGAATATTAGGTGCAAAACCACCTTCATCACCTACATTGGTGGAGTAGCCTTTGTCTTTCAATACTGTTTTTAGATGGTGAAATATCTCTACTCCCCAACGCAAACCTTCACTAAAACTGGATGCACCAATAGGCATTACCATGAATTCCTGAAAGTCAATTTTATTATCGGCATGTGCACCACCATTCAAAATGTTCATCATTGGCACAGGCAGTATACGTGCATTAGCACCACCTACATAACGATATAATGAAAGGCCTGATGCTTGTGCGGCAGCTTTAGCAGACGCCATACTCACAGCCAGTATTGCATTAGCACCCAGTTTTGCTTTGTTTTCAGTACCATCCATTTCCAGCATAGCTGTATCTATACCATGTTGGTCTGTTATTTCCCAACCGTACAATTCCTCAGCAATTGTTTCATTGACATGGTTTACTGCTTTGAGTACACCTTTACCTAAATATTTTTTCTTATCACCGTCTCGCAGCTCCACTGCTTCGTGTTTACCGGTAGATGCGCCCGAGGGTACAGCAGCACGCCCCATAAAACCATCACTGGTATGAACATCGACTTCTACCGTAGGATTACCACGGGAGTCTAAAATCTGACGGGCAACAATGTTAGTTATGAAACTCATAATGCGATCATTTTCTTTATTCGTAGGTAAAAATAATAAGCGATGATGACAAATATGGTACAGTAGCTAAAATCTAATGTTAATTCCCCCTTTTCTTGCCAATATCCACACATGAACCTTTCAGCTTTTTCTATAATACGATCTATATATTGCTTATAAACTACCACTACAGCATCATATATACCTAATTCATAACTTTAAGAAATACATCAAAAACTATTTTCATCAAAAAGTATGTGGATAACAATTGAGCATATCGGGATAATCAAAAGCTGTCTAGTTACAAATCTTCAATAATCAATCTATTTTTGCCGTCTTAAGAAAAACACAAGTATGATCTATCATATAGTAGTAGGCGATGTAGCTGCGGGACCATTACAGGAAGCCGTCATGGCAGAACCTTCTTTGCAAGGCGAAGTGATCATCCTGAAAGACATTTTGCATGTAGGCCCTTTGCAAAAAGAAGAAGGTTCTTCATTCAGTGCATTACGTTCTGCATTCTGGAATCAATTGCAAGCCAACGAAAAGAACCCTATAGAAGTAGATGATATGGAGCGCTTACTGGAAGTGTCTAATGCAATGTACAAGGACGAAGATGTAAAAGCATGGTTCTGGATGGCACCTTGGCCCGCCGATGTTTGCGCCTACCATTGGGTGTTGCCTTACTTATCAAAACATATTGGTCGTTTCTTCTTATTAAATATTGCCGGCTTACCTTTTCTGGATGAGAATGGAAAAGTATTCTACCCAAAAAGCATTAGCGAGATCCTACCCAAAGAATTGATCAAAGCACGCAAACTAGCGCGTGTAGTCACCCCTGCGGAGATAGAAGTAGATGGAGAAGAATGGAGAAAACTTGTTGCCGAAAATACCGGCATTCGCACACACGAAGCTGGCAAAAGACTGAAATCACATACTGCCGATCATTACGATAATCTACTCATAAGTTTTTGCTCTCACCAATTCCAAAAAGCTTCTCGTGTCATTACTCAGGCTTTGAATAAATTCAATGTGCCTACCGGAGATATATATCTAGGTTGGAGATTACGCATACTGGCTGAAGAGGGTAAAATAGTTTTACAGGGGGACCCTACCAAAACCTTACGTGATTTTGATGTAAAATTACCCGGTGGCACTGAAGAAACTTCCAGTACTGATACTATCATAGCATGATCATAACTCCGCTACATATTAATAATAAGGATGAACGAGGTTATACCTGCGAATTCCCTATGGAAAGAATAGGTGATCAGTTATTATTATTTCGTAAGGCAGGTACTATAAGCGGCAGGCATTACCACAAGGGTAAATCTGCAACAAAAAATCCTGAGGTATTCATTGTCATTAGTGGTAGCTGTACTGTAAACTGGAAACATATTGACGACACAGATATTCAATCTGCCACTGTTACCGGCCCTACTAAACTGGAGATACTCCCATTTATATGGCATGAGGTCATTACAATTACTGATTGCACTTGTCTGGAGCAAAATTCCATATCAGAGCATATTGCCGACACCTTTTACCTGCCTTAGTAGCCCTTTTTAACGACAAAACAATGCTGTAAAAGCACTAATAAGCTTACATTTGCAGCCATGAATTTTGAATTCCCCCTTATAGAGGAAAGAGTGAAACCTCATCAGGTAACTGCACTGCATTTAATGTGTTCTATCATATTTTGCTTAGTGGGTGTACTGTGTATTTTGGTATATGGCTTCATTAACTTATACCATATTCCGGCTTTTCTGCTCAAATGGACTGGCGCTTCCTTACTTGCAAGTGGCATTTTGATATGTATTCTGAGTGTTTTCAAGAACACATGGCTCACTCGCCCTAGTACCAATCGTGTATTTCGTATTATCGAAATGGTATTTGCATTATCTCTTTGTGCCTCAACTGCCGGTCAGAAATTATGGGTTCCTACTGCTATGTTCGGCATATTGGCTGCGGCATTATTATTTGCTTTGTATTGGGAAGGCACAAATGCACAAACTTTATACATACGTGTAGATACTGAAGGGGTAAAATTACCTGTTACATCTCGCAGCAGATTGATTATGTGGCCGGAGATAGAACAAGTGATATTCCGTTTCGGTACATTAACAATTGATTGCCTGGATAACCGTTTATTCCAATGGAATATCTCTCGGGTGAATTTTGATAAAGAAGGCTTTGAATTATTTTGCCAACAACAAATAGAATTAGCGAAAGCCAATCGTGATGCCAACAACTGGTAACACATGACTTTCATTTTTTGAAATTGAAAATATACGTTATGCTGTCATCATCTCCATATATCTTATACTCCGACGGTGAAGGGAATATCTTCGAAGACACCAGCCTCTTTGCTGTAGGCCGTAGTGGCTGGGATGCAATGCCCATACCTACCGAAGAGTGGATAGAACTACCAGAAGGTGGCTCTCTCTACGAATTACCTAGTCGCCGTAGCATAGGTATAGATGTAGAGACAGGCGAAATGCGTATTTGCGATAAAGGCTGGGCAGTAGCCGCCTTTATTCCTCCGGCTCATACAGGCTTTTATATTGCTGCTTACGAAACATTGGATGACGCACCAACATTACCACTGTTTTGTTACACAGCAACGGGATGGCTGGATGAAAAATTTTACGTACCGGCAATAAGAATAGAACAAGACATCAGACAAGACTGTACAGGTTTTGACGATGCCAAAGTAAAAGAAGGTGTGAAAAATATGCTGCATGCTTATCCACATAACAGATTGGTAAAACATTTGGCAGAAAATTGCGCTCTTACTTACCATTGCCCAGCCGCACGCAATTATTTTATGGGGCGCTGGGAATGTCCTATACCTTCTTCTCCTGCTTGTAATGCTAACTGTATAGGTTGTATCTCATTCCAACCACAAGAAGAAACGATCACTTCTACACAAGACCGTTTGATGTTCAAACCTACTGCACAAGAGATTGTAGAATATACTGTGCCACATTTAGAAACAGCTCCTTTCCCTATCATCAGCTGGGGACAAGGTTGCGAAGGCGAACCACTATTGATGTGGGAAACAATAAGAGACTCAATAATTGAAATAAGAAAACATACCAAGAAAGGCAGCATTAATGTCAATACTAATGGTAGCAGACCAGATGCTGTAGAAGAATTAATGAAAGTAGGCTTAGATAGCATTCGTGTCAGCACCAACTCTGCCAGAGCAGATATATATACAAAATACTATCAACCCAACAATTACCGTTTTGAGGATATTGTAGAGAGCATGCGTATTGTCAGAAAATACGGAGGTTGGGCTTCTATCAATTATTTTGTTTTCCCCGGCATGACCGATAGCGTTCAGGAATATGAAGCATTACGTCAACTGATCAAGTATACCGACATCAGCATGATACAATGGCGCAATTTCAATATCGATCCAGACTGGTATTTGGGCAAGATGGGTATTGTAGAAACCGGTGATTGTCTGGGTATGAGCCAAATGATGGAATTACTCCGCGAGGAGTTTCCAAATTTGAAATTCGGCTATTTCAATCCGCCTATTGAACGAATACACAATTTCGAGTCCGACTTTGCTCATTAAAATTCATTTTTTAACACTTACGTTCATAGCTTTTAGTTACTTTTAATACAAAGCTCAAAGCATGGCTTCTCCTGAAAAAATAAATATAAAAGCTGCTGCATGGACCATAGGGGTACATACATTGCTTTTATTATTATTTCTTGTTTTCAGCTATTCATTACCAGCTTCTGCACCTGTAGAAGAAATGGGTATGGAAGTAAATTTAGGCACTAGCGATAATGGCAGTGGCGCAGACCAACCAATGTCTGTAGAGCAACCATCTTCTGATAATGTAATAGTTAGCAATAATAGTGCTGCACATCAAACTGGTGGATCTAAGGAAATGATGCAGAATGATGACCCTAACGCTCCTTCTATCGAACCTGCGAAAGCTAAAAAGACTAACGACCATAACACAGATATAAATAAGCCTGTTAAGAAGAACGACCAACAAGCCAATCCTGAGGGCAAGAACAAACAACAACCAAAATACTTATACGCTGGTAGCAATGGAAAAGGCGGCAATGGTGCTGCTACTAACCAACCTGGTACCGGCGAAGGCAATACTACCGGCAAGGGCGACAGAGGTGTACCTAATGGAACTCCCGGCGCAGCCAATTACACTGGCAGCCCTGGCACTGGTAATGGTGGCATTAGTCATACTCTTACTGGCAGAGATATATCACCTTCTCAATTCGTAGCAGAGTTCAACGAAAGTGGCAAAGTAGTGATACGTGTTACAGTAGACAGGGAAGGCAATATCACTAACAAGTCTATTCAAAGCTCTCCAAGTTCCGAATTGAGTAAGATAGCCTTGCAAAAATTAGCACAAGCCAAATTCAGTAAGAATCCCAATGCAGAGCCTCAACAATTTGGCACCATTACAATAGTATTCAAAACACGTTCCTGATCTTTTCTATGGATAACCCCACAGCTTACCAACAAACACTTGATTTTTTATATGGCCAGTTACCTATGTTCTCCAAAATAGGCAAAACAGCTATCACAAAAGACCTCAATAATACTCTCAAGCTGTGCGAAGTTTTAGATAACCCTCAAAACAAATTCAAGTCAATACACATTGCAGGCACCAATGGCAAAGGGAGTACAAGTCATATGCTGGCTGCCATTTTGCAAGAGGCCGGTTTTAAAATAGGTTTATACACTTCTCCACATCTAATAGATTTTCGTGAACGCATTCGTATCAATGGTCAGTGTATCAGTAAAGAATGGGTAGTAGATTTTGTAGAACAGATCAAACCTTTTATCAATACCATCAAACCTTCCTTTTTCGAGATCAATGTAGCAATGGCATATAAAGCCTTCGCGCTTCACGAGGTGGATTTTGCTATTGTAGAAACCGGCATTGGTGGTCGTCTGGATAGTACCAATATCATCACACCTATATTATCCATCATAACTAATATCAGCTTTGATCATAAGGATATCTTGGGCGATACCCTGGCACAGATAGCTTATGAGAAAGCAGGCATTATTAAACCCGGCGTACCGGTATTGATAGGTGAACAATTAGAAGAAACAGAGCGTGTATTCTTCGAACAAGCCATGCACCAAAAAAGCACTGTTTACTATGCCCAGTCCATGTGGGATCTGGTACGTATCAAACAAGATGCTCAATATCAATATTTCAAAGCTGTCCATACTGCTCATCGCGAAATGTACGACCTGCAAACAGATCTACTCGGTACCTATCAGCAACACAATATCAAAACAGTATTGGCTGCCGTAGAGGTGCTGAAAGCCAATCATGGTATGCATTTATCCTTTTCAGTTTGTTCCCGTGCTTTGACTAGAGTAAAGAAACTCACAGGTCTCCGTGGGCGCTGGGAGTGGTTACAACAATCTCCTCCCATCATTGCAGATGTAGCACATAACCCAGCCGGACTTAATGAAGTAATGAACCAATGGTCGCAAATAGTTGCTGTCAGGAAACATATTGTCGTAGGCTTTGTAAAGGATAAAGATGTATCTGAAGCATTATCCTATTTCCCTAAAGATGCTACTTATTATTTCTGCAATGCACAGATACCACGTGCTTTACTGGCTGCCGATTTACAAGCACTCGCTAACAATATTGGTTTGAATGGAACTGCTTTCTCAAATTATTGCTTAGTTTCTGCAAACAATTGTAAAAAAATGCAAATAAATTATAATGATAATACTTTAAAAGGACATGATGGCATTTTACAATTTCTAAATAATCCCATACCAAGTATAATATATGGATTGCATCATAGAGAAAAACTACTATCCATAATGCCAAATTCATTATTTGACTTCAGTGATTTTACTATAGCTATCAAAATGATAGATAATTTTGGTTGTAGTTTCAAAAAAGATAAATTCCTAATTTTTTTTGGAATAGGTGATGGATATACTCTAAAACCTTCAAATAAATATCTATTCAATCCATTTGAATATGCAACTGATTTAATGAAGCTTGCGTTAAAATATAAAGACTTTCGAATTCTAATAAAATTGATTTCATTTTTAAAATGGTGTGTTATTTTGAATTATCGATTAATATTAAGAC
>JBAWXE010000034.1:0-24714 GCA_037144255.1 Bacteroidota bacterium
GGAATCATTACTACAGTCGCTGGTGGTGGGATAAATTCTCCTGGTGATAATGGCCCAGCAACATCTGCACAACTTAATGGTCCATATGGGGTTACTGTTGATAACAATGGGAACATTTATTTTAGTGATTACAATTTTATTCGTAAGGTATCAGCATCTGGTATACTTACTACAATTGCTGGTGATGGTACTGTTGGATATGGAGGTGATAACGGACCAGCAATAGCAGCACAATTAAGCCAGCCAGCTATACTCTATGTAGATAATTCAGGTAATATTTTTTTCCCGGATCAAAATAACCATAGAATACGAAAAATTGATGCAATCACAGGTATTATCACAACAGTGGCTGGAAATGGCACACAAGGTTTTAGCGGAGATGGTGGACTAGCTACAGACGCACAAATAAATAGTCCAAGAGCTGTGGTCACAGATGCAGCAGGCAATATTTATATTGCTGATCTGTATAATAATAGGATACGTAAAGTATGTGTGTCTGCTACTTTACCTACCATTAGTATTGCCGCTAGTCCCAGTACCACAATTTGTGCAGGTACTAGTGTTACTTTCACAGCTACACCAGGTTCTGCAACATCTCCCTCTTATCAATGGATAAAGAATGGAGTAAATGTAGGTACTAATAGTACTACTTATACGTATACTCCAGCTAACGGAGATAGTATCCGCTGTGTTATTTCTAAAAATGATGCCTGTGCAGGAGCTATATTAGCGAGTAGTAATACTATCAACATGATAGTAAACCCTATTGTTACACCAACTATTAGTATCAACCCTAATCCTAATGATACAGTTTGTGCTGGTACATCTGTTACCTATACTGCTACCATTACTAACGGAGGTACAACACCATCCTATCAATGGGTAAAGAATGGAGCAAATGCTGGTACTAATAGTAATATCTATACCTACATACCCAACAGCCTCGATTCTGTAAGATGTGTATTGACCAGTAATGCTACTTGTGCAAGCCCTACAACTGTAAGTAGTAACACTATCAATATGGTGGTAAATCCTACAGTTACACCCATAATAAGCATCAGTGCCTCCCCTAGTAGTACTGTATGTACAGGTACATCTGTTACCTATACCGCTACTATTACCAATGGAGGAACTACACCATCTTACCAATGGGTAAAGAATAGTATAAATGTGGGCACTAATAGCAGTACCTATACCTATACACCTAATAATGGAGATATCATTAAATGTGTGCTTACTAGTAATGCTGCTTGTGCCAGCTCTACTACAGCTAATAGCAATATCATTACCATGACAGTAAGTGGTACTATTACGCCGAATGTAAGCATCACAGTAGCCCCTAACGACACTGTATGTGCTGGCACATCAGTCACTCTCACCGCTAACCCAATAGGAGGAGGTACTACGCCATCCTATCAATGGATAAAGAATGGAGCGAATGCTGGTACTAATAGTAGTACCTATACCTACATACCTAACAATCTCGATTCAGTAAGATGCGTACTAAGCAGTAGTGCTGCTTGTGCCAGTCCTACAACTGCTAATAGCAATAGCATCCATATGACAGTAAACCCTACAGTTACACCAATTATATCTATAACAGTAAATCCAAATGATACTGTGTGTGCAGGTACACAAGTCTCCTTTACAGCCAATCAAACTAATGGAGGAATAAGCCCAACATACCAATGGATAAAAAATGGTATGAACTCCGGAACTAATAATAATACTTATACTTATACTCCTAATAATTTGGACTCTGTAAGATGTACACTTACAAGTAATGCTACTTGTGCGAGCCCAGCCTTAGTTAGTAGTAATACAATAGACATTACAGTTGACCCAATTATACACCCAACAATTAGTCTTTCGGGTACTACATTAGCCCCTGTAGGAAACCCTGTAACTATCAATGCAACCGTTACAAATGCAGGTAGTAGTTACGTAATTACATGGATGAATCACGGGATTGTTTTTAATTCTACAACTGTACCATCAGTGACTTACAATAAACCAACCGGAATAGATACCATTACAGCTAAGATAGTTTCTACAGATGTAGGATGCTATGATTCAACGATATCAACTGAGTTCATTGTACAAGCAGAACCAAATTCGGTAAACAGTATTACTACAAGTGCCATACAAGTATATCCTAATCCTACAAGCGGCCTGATATACATTGACCAAGTAAAGGGAACCATTAAATATAGATTGCTCAATATTTTAGGAATAGAACTGCAAAATGGAGTTTTACAGAACAGTAAGAATGTATTGTCATTACAAGATCTTCCTTCTGGTATATATATGCTTGAGCTGAATAGTGACAAAGGCGAAAGAACAGTAGTAAAACTGACGAAAGAATAAGTAACTGCTACAGTATTTTCATTAATTTCATGGTATGAAAGCCATGTTGTTTGCAGCGGGTCTGGGTACTCGCCTGAAACCTTTTACAGATCATCATCCTAAGGCACTTGCAGAGGTGAATGGTAAGACCTTGCTGGAACATAATCTGCGTTACCTGCAGCGTTTCGGTATTACCGAGGTAGTGGTGAATGTGCATCACTTTGCCGATCAGATAGAAGCAGTACTGTATGAGAATTCTGACTTTGGCAGTACAGTAGCCATATCTGATGAGCGCGATGCCGTACTGGAAACAGGTGGTGGTTTGCAAAAAGCATCATGGTTCTTTGAGGGCGATGAACCTTTTGTAGTGATGAATGTAGACGTGCTCAGCAATCTGGACTTGGACAGAATGATAGAGGCGCATGTGGCATCAGAAGCTATGGGTACATTGGCAGTGATGAAAAGAGATTCCGGCCGTCAGTTACTCTTCGATGAGCATATGTTACTCTGCGCATGGGCCAATAACAACACCGGCGAACTAAAGATATCGCGTGAGGTACTATCTATGTTCCCATTTGCATTCAGTGGTATACAGGTACTCTCTCCGGCTTTATTCAAGGATATGCCTTTTACAGGTAAGTTCTCCATGATAGATGTGTATTTGCACTTGGCCAAATCGCATCCCATCAAAGGTTACGATCATACAGGCAATGTATTTATAGATGTAGGCAAGCCGGAAAGTCTGGAGCAAGCAGGCTATCTGTTCGAGTAAATAAAAAGGCCTTATAGTATCACTATAAGGCCCATGAAATATGATGATCGGTTTGTTTAAGCATCTACGCCCATACCTATCAGTGCTTCTTTGGCAAACTGCCCCAACTCCTTCACATAAGCAGGCGAGAAACCGAATTGTATACCGGCAGTAGCATAGAGTTCCTTCAGAGTGCGGGTATAGCCTAAGCTTAGTGCATTCATATAGTTGTCTAATGCTTGTTCTTTATTACCCTTATACTGACGCCACATAGCAATAGCACCCAGTTGCGCAATACCATATTCTATATAATAGAAAGGTACTTCGTACAGGTGCAATTGTTTTTGCCAGAAGTGCATACGGTAATCGTCAAAGCCGTTCCAGTCTACTGTATTGGTAGAGAACTCAGCTAGTATCTCCAACCAAGTGGCTTGTCTTTCTTCGTTAGTATGTCCCGGGTGTGTATATAACCAATGTTGGAACTTATCGATAGTGGCTATCCATGGCAACACAGATATGATGCGTTCCATTTCTTCCAGTTGTGCGCGGTGCAGTTCGCCCTTGTCCTGATAGAATACATCCCAATGTTCCATAGAGAACAGTTCCATGCTCATGCTGGCCAGTTCTGCTATCTCCATAGGGTATTCTTTAAAGGCACTTAGTTTCAGCGGGTGAGATAGGAATGAATGTATAGCGTGCCCACCCTCGTGCATCATAGTGATCACATCGCCCATAGTACCTGCGGCATTCATAAATATGAATGGTACCCCGGTTTCTGCCAGCGGGCAATTATAACCACCCGGTGCTTTACCTATACGGCTCTCCAGATCCAGACGTTTCATAGTTACCATTGTCTTGAGGCACTCACCAAAGTAAGGACGCAGCTGAGAGAATACCTCTATGGCTTTGTCTGTAAGTTCCTGACCATCATGAAAAGGGTGCAGAGGTTGTATATGTGCCGGTTCTGCATCAGTATCCCAAGGGCGCATAGTGTCTAGTTCCAGTCTCTTACGACGGGTCTCTATCAGCATCTTTTGCAGGGGTATTATATGTTCGCGTACCGCAGTATGAAAAGCAAAGCAATCATCAACTGAATAGTCGAACCTACCCAGCTCGCGGAATTTGTAATCGCGGTAATTATCAAAGCCTGCATTTACTGCCACCTGATGACGAATAGTGAGCAGCTTATTAAATAATTCGTTCAGTTGTTCCTTATCCTGCAGGCGGCGTTCTGCTACTTTGCGGAAAGTAGTTTCTCTCAGCGCGCGATCGGGGTTCTGAAGAAAGCGAGCTGCTTGCTGCAGTGTATATTCTTTATCGTTTATATGCACCGTCATCTTACCTGATATGGCACCATATTGTTGTGCCAGCATGCTGAGTTCTGCTTGCAGAGGTACATTCTCTTCACGGTACAGAGACACTGCGTTCTCTACACTACGCAGATATGTAAAGTAGTCCTTATCTAATTCTTTAGTAAAAGGACAGGCTAGTAGTTTCTTATTCAGCTCAAAACCATAAGGTTTCATCTTGGGTTCTATTTCCATACAGAAGTATGTAAATGCATCCTCGTAAACCTTATTAGTAGTATCGCATGTCATATTTATTTGACGCCAACAGGCATCTTCACTTATTACGGCTTCTATCTCACTGATGTCTGACATCCATTGATTTAGATCCTCTTTAGAGTTCAGAGGGCGTTTCTTTAGGTCTTCAAAATAAGGTTGCAGCTTACCCCAGGTAGTAAGTTTGTAATTAGTAGGCAAAAAATTCCTAGGCGTTTTCTGAATAGGTACAAAGAGGGGGGTCATGGGTGGTTTTTTAATATGCATGCAAAATACATTAGTAAAGTAGAATAGGAAGTTTTTATGTGATTTATAATTAATAATTTAACAGTTTTATGACAAAAGCAGCTCAATAAGAAAGGTTATGAACTAGCCATTAGGCTGTTATATTTTCAATAAAATATTCTATTATAATTATTGTAATAGATAATTATTCCAATATTATTCTTATTTAAATTTAACATATTTGAGAGTATCTTAACCTAAGAAAATTAATATCCACATAGAGCAAATCCATTTTTTTACTATCGGGGGGTTTCCTACATTTGTATCAAGTTGTGAATTTAATGGGTTAGTAAGTGAGAGCCGCCAGATTCTTCTGGTGGCTCTTTTTTTTAATTAATTTTAGAACTTATGGCCAAAACAAAAACCGTTTTCGTTTGTCAGCAATGCGGATTAGAAACTCCGAAGTGGACAGGTAAGTGTCCATCATGCGGAACATGGAATTCTCTGGTAGAAGAAGTGATACAAAGAGACAATAATGCGAAAGCGGAGATGATGTGGGAGGGTGATAAAAAAGAAAAGAGCAAAGCACAACGACTGAATGAACTGACCATACAAGAAGAAGTGCGATTGCAAATGCCGGATGGAGAACTGAATCGAGTATTAGGAGGGGGGATGGTACCCGGATCGGTGATACTGATAGCCGGTGAACCCGGGATAGGAAAATCTACCTTGTTCTTACAATGTGCCCTGCAATGGAAAAATGTAACAACTCTATATGTGTCGGGAGAGGAAAGTGCCCACCAAATAAAAATGCGTGCAGACAGAATAGGTTTGCAAAACAATAATTTGTTTCTGTTGACAGCTACCGATACACAGACCATTTTTGCAGAAGTAAAAAAAGTAAAGCCTCAATTATTGATCATAGATTCCATTCAAACATTGGAGTCGCCCTATGTAGAATCTCCTGCGGGAAGTGTGTCGCAAGTACGAGAATGTGCAGCAGAATTACAACACTTTGCAAAGAGCTCTGATGTGACTGTTTGCATCATCGGACACATCACTAAAGAAGGTACCATAGCAGGTCCAAAAGTATTGGAACATATGGTTGATACCGTACTGCAATTTGAAGGTGACAGACACTATGCATATCGCATATTACGTACCCTGAAAAACCGCTTCGGATCTACATCAGAATTGGGTATCTATGAGATGATCACATCGGGTATGAGACCAGTAAGTAATCCATCGGAAATATTACTATCGCAACATGATGAACCACTGAGCGGAATAGCCATAGCAGCCTCTATGGAAGGATCGCGACCACTGATGATAGAGGTGCAAGCATTGGTGACACAAGCTGTATATGGTACCCCCCAACGCACAGTAAGCGGACTAGACCTAAGAAGGTTACAATTACTACTTGCAGTGCTGGAAAAAAGAGGTGGTTTTCACTTTGGTATGAAGGATGTATTTGTGAATATTGCAGGGGGTATCAAAGTAGAAGATCCATCGATTGAATTGGCAGTAGTTTGTTCTTTACTTTCATCCTACGAAGACAAAACATTACCCTCCAATATTTGTTTGGTAGGGGAGATAGGATTATCGGGAGAGATACGAGCAGTGAACAGAATAGACCAACGAATAGCAGAAGCAGATAAGCTGGGAATGGATGCTATATTCATACCTAAAGCCAATGCAAAGGGATTGCAAAAAGAGCATTACAATATCAAGATACATATGGTGAATAAAGTAGAAGATATCTATAAACTACTTTTTTAGTAGGCAGCGATATTCGGGCCATAACTTTCCTTATTTTTATGTAAAGTAAAGATACCAGGTGCAGTTATTCAAGCAGCTCACATATAGCATATCGCAACTCATATACCCACGACTATGTGAAGGATGTAAACGACCATTGCTGGTAGCGGAAAGTACGCTGTGTATGCATTGCTTACCCGAATTACCCAGAACGGGATATCACAGTATAAAAGATAATGAAAGTGCCATGCGTTTTGCAGGGAGAATACCCTATGTACATGCTACCTCTTTGGCATACTTTACGGATGATGGACTGTTGCAACACTTACTACATGGATTGAAGTACCATAATAAAAAGGAATCAGGTGTTTTTTTAGGAAAACAACTGGCATATGAGCTCTTGCAAACAGATTGGATAAAAAATATTGATCTCATTATTCCTGTGCCATTGCATCCTAAAAAAGAGAGAGAAAGAGGATATAACCAAAGTAAATTGATAGCAGATGGCATGGCTTATGTATTAAATATACCTGTAATAGATACAGTATTGCAGAGGTTTAGGTATACCGAAAGCCAAACAAAAAAGAGCCGACAAGAGCGAGTAGCTAATATGAAAGATGCTTTTACTATAAGCGACCCAAACATATTAATTAATAAGCATGTGATGATAATTGATGATATTCTTACTACCGGAGCTACCCTAGAGGCTTGCACCAATGCAATACTTGATATATCTTGCGTCGAAGTGAGTATTGCAACTATCGGAATAGCCATTGATTAATTTGTCATAATGAGAGATTAAATGGCCTGACAGTTGTGTATTCAATTTATTAACGTTAACTTTTGGACAAAATAGAGAACCCAGTATTTGATCACGCTTACTTTTTTAACAAAAACGCTTTTATGAAAAAACTTTTTTTGACCGCTGTTTCTGTACTGTTAACAACAGTAATGGCTATGGGCGCAGGTTATCAGCTGAATCTTCAGGGCTTACGACAATTAGCAATGGGAGGAAGTGGTACTGCATATGCATGGGATGCATCTACACTCTTTTACAACCCTGCCGGATTGTCAAGCCTGAACCATATACAAGCTAGCGGTAGTTTGTTATTCTTAACTCCTAGCGTAGAATATGCCGAGTCTGTAGGTAAATACTACACTACATCTAAATCACAAACTTTCACTCCTATTAATATATACGTAGGTGGCCCTGTAAGAAGCGGTAGTCCTGTAGCAATAGGTATAGGATTATATACGCCATTTGGCAGCGGACTGAACTGGGGTAATAGCTGGACAGGACGTTATGTAATAGAAGACATAGAACTTCGCACTTATTTCTTGCAACCAACCATCAGCTACAAATTCAATGATGTATGGTCTGTAGGTGCAGGTTTTGTGTATGCATTCGGTAGCTTGGATATGAAACAAGCTGTGCCTGTACAAAACAACCTGAACAACATCGATCCTCAATCTGAATTGTACGGACGTGCCACAGGTATAGGATTCAATGCAGGTATACATATCAAACCTACAAAATGGTTGCACATAGGTCTTACTTACCGTTCACAAGTGAACATGAAGACTACTGGCGGAAGTGCCACATTCACTGATCTGCCTAGCTCTTTAGCCAGCACTTTCCCTAATACTACATTCTCTAGCACATTGCCTTTGCCCGCTACAGCATCTATAGGTTTTGCAGTAAAAGCTACTCAAAATCTGACATTACAATTTGATGTGAATTTCGTAGGATGGCAAACTTTAGATTCATTACGTTTCAATTTTGCACAAAATGTAAATGGTGCTGATCATATCAGTTCACCACGTAATTATAGGAACAGAGCTGCTTTCCGTTTGGGTGGTAATCTGAAATTAGGTAGCGGATGGGCTATCATGGCTGGTACAGCTTTTGATCCTACTCCTGCTCAAGCTACTTTCATCTCTCCTGATCTTCCGGATGCAGATCGTATATTGGTAACAGGTGGTTTCACATACAAACCAGCTAAGAAAATCACTCTGATGGCTGCTATAGAATATGTAACTTCTAACAAAATAAATGGCAATTTTGATTTTGCCGGTTTTGGTGGAAAATATCAAACTAAAGCACTTACTACCGGTATCGGAATGTCTTATAATTTTTAATTAAAAAATGAATCTACAAATGAAAAAGCTATATATATTCCTTGGTTTATCTGCTATAGCATTTGCAAGCTGTAAACCTAACATCGGTCCGGATAAGCCAAAAGCAGGTGATGCTGATTTCTCAAAATATCTGGCAGTAGGTAACTCACTGACATCGGGATATGCTGATGGATCTTTAAGCAGATCTGGTCAGATCAATTCTTATCCTAACATTCTGGCTACACAGTTTGCTCAAGTAGGTGGTGGTTCTTTCAACCAACCATTGCTGCCGGGTGAATCAGGATGGCCTACAGCTAAGTATGTATTGAAATCAGGTACTGATTGTAATGGCAACGTAGTATTATCTCCGGTACCTTACAATTTCGTATATGCATTGGATACTCAGGGTAGTGCTAAGAGCATTGCTGCACAAGGTCCATTCAATAACGTAGGTGTTCCGGGTATTCGTTGTATAGACTATCTGGTACCGGGTTATGCATATCTGGCAGCAGCTTCTAACCACGGTTGGGCAGCTCGTTTCTATGCTAATCCTATAGCTGAAACTCCATTGGATGAAGCGCTGAGACTGAACCACTCTTTCTTTACTTGTTGGTTAGGTGCTAACGACGTATTGGGTTATGCATTAGCAGGTGGTGCAGGTGCTGTACCTGGTCCCGGTTCTAATACTAACGACATATCTGATACTGCACAGTTCGGTCATACTTACAGAATAGTAATTGATTCATTAGTAAGACATGGCCAGTTTGTAAATAAAGCAAAAGGTATGCTGATCAATGTACCTGATGTAACTTCTATTCCGTACTTCACTACTATAGGTTATAACAGCTTGGCACTAAGAAGCGGACAAGCAGATACACTGAATGCACTTTATGCAGGTAATCCTGAAGTACATTTCACTGTAGGTACAAACAATGCTTTTGTAATATCTGAACCTACTGCTACTAATAACAGAAGACAAATAAAAGCAGGTGAATACATATTGCTGAGTGCTGCTGATAGTATCAAATGCGCAGGATGGGGTACAGTAAAACCAATACCTGCACAATATGTACTGAATGCACAAGAAGTAGCTAACATAGAAACTTATACTACTTACTTCAATCAGATCATCCTGAATACTGCACACTATTACAACATTGGTTATGTAGATATGAATGCTTATCTGAAAAGAGTACAATCAGGTATAGCTTATGATGGTATCACATTCAGTGCACAGTTTGTAAGTGGTGCTGCTTTCTCTCTGGATGGTATACATCTGACACCAAGAGGTTATGCAATGGTAGCTAACTACATTATTGCCAATATCAATACAATGTACAATGCTAATATCCCAATGGCTAATGTATCATCTTACGATGGTATCAAATTCCCATAGGACTGCATTCAAACAATAATACTACAATAGCCTGTTCATACGAACAGGCTATTTGTTTTTAAAGAGAAAACTTTATTTAATTAACTCACAACCCCATATCATATGAAAGAGTATAAAATAACCAGAAAAACTCAGTGGAGCTTATTCAAAATGTTATTATTTATTCTTTTGACTATGCCCATTTTTTCTTTATTTCTTTGAATTGTATATACATGAAGGTTATGACTGGATTGCTTCCCTTGTGGTTTGCTTGATTTTGTTCATTTTGGGAGGTATTCCACAGCTTATTTTACATCGCAACTATTATGAAGTAAATAAAGGGGATGTGCTTACATGCGATACTACATCTAAAGTAATGCGCTTTATACATGAGGGTCGGGAATGGGTATTTAGTATGGATGATATCGATGAAGTGATGATCTATAAGACGCCTCCTTATAATAAAATCACTATATGGTCTAATTATAATTATGCCACTATTAAATTACATACCGGTATGAAAATAATAATCCTTAGTATGATGAAAGGTGATGATGTGGAGACACTAATTGATGAATATAAGGTTGATGAATATAAGATAGACGTAGATGAACGTTTTTTTCCAAGGGTATATGGTCCTTGTGTTGTGCCGGCATAACAAAAACGAAAGCCCTGCAATGCAGGGCTTTGTCAATATATACAAGGCTTTAGATTATTTATTCTTAGGGATTACTTTGGCATCCAGCTTTTCGAAAACAGAATTCATACTGATGTACTCTGGTACCAGTTCTTTCATCAGTCCTACGGTCTCTAAAGTATAGTGCTGACGGGCAGATGCTACCAGCTTATCTATCTTATTGCGAATGGTGAGGAAATCGTACTCGCGTACCTGTGCTATCATTATCTTTTCGTGGTAAGTAGGCAGGGTGTTCTCTGCATTGTTCAGCAGTTCTTCGTATAGTTTTTCGCCTGGTCTCAGACCCGTGAAAACTATGGCGATATCCTGATCAGGTTCTTTACCAGCCAGGCGTATCATTTTCTTGGCTAGGTCTACTATTTTCACCGGTTGGCCCATATCGAATACGAATATCTCACCACCTTGTCCCATGGCACCTGCTTCTATAATAAGCTGGCAAGCCTCCGGTATGGTCATGAAATAACGAGTGATATCCGGGTGTGTAACAGTAATAGGTCCGCCTTTTTCCAACTGTTGTTTAAAGTGTGGAATAACAGAACCATTAGAGCCTAGTACATTACCGAAACGGGTAGTAACGAATTTGGTCGGGTGCACCAGGTCATTGCTGAGATCCTCATAGCCCAGCATAATATGCTTATAATAGCTCTGGGTGAAAATTTCAGCAATCCTTTTTGATGCACCCATTACGTTGGTTGGGTTCACTGCTTTATCAGTGCTTACCATTACAAATTTCTCCACGCCGCTGGCTACTGCCAGTTCGGCCAATATCTTAGTACCTAGTACATTGTTCAATATAGCTATAGAAGGATTGTCTTCCATCAGTGGAACATGCTTATAAGCTGCCGCGTGGAATACGATATCTGGGTTGTAAATCTCGAAGAGGTGTTCCATTCTCACCCTATCACATATATCACCCAAATAAGCCTTGAAATTAGCGTTTTTATGTTTTTCAAGAATCTCGAGATAAAGTTCATGCATTGGGCTTTCGGCCACATCACAGAGTATAACCAGTGCAGGGTTATGACATAGTAATTGACGCACCAGTTCGCTACCTATAGATCCGGCAGCCCCTGTTACTAATATTTTCTTACCTTTCAGTTCAGTGCTGATCTTGCCATTATTGATATTGATTACTTCACGTTCCAGCAAGTCTTCAATATTAATGTCTTTCAGTTGGTTAGTATCCAGTTTACCATCCAGCCATTGTTGTATAGGAGGTACTTGTTGGAGATGAATGCCATACTTAGGGCAAACATCTACCAAATAATTCAGTTTATCTTTAGACAGGGTTCTATTGGCAATAATGAGGAGTTTAACATTATCCTCTTTCATTTTTTTGAAACTATTCTCATCTGTACTATAGATGGGTAAGCCCTCCATCATTTTACCACTTCGGTTATCATCCATAAAGGCTACTACCTCAATGGTACCATTTGGTACATCATTGATCACCTGCTTTGTATGTATGCCATCATCACTGGTATCGAAAACTACTGCCTTAATATCCCGTTTTTCTACCTGATAAAGACTATAGAATTTGAAACAATAGCGTACTAGCAGGCGGTAGGATATAAGTATAAAATTGGAAATAAAGAAGTTGATGACCACTACAGAAATAGGGAAGAGCCAAAAATTCTGTGCATAATTCATAAATGAATTGATCACAAAATAGGAAATGGTAGCTACGGCATTTACTCTTAGCAGGCGGAAGGTATCTTCTATATTGGTATAACGAATGATTCCAGCAAAGCTTTTCATGCTATAGAATAAAATAGCATATATGGCTAGGGTAATTCCAAAAATAAGTTTGAATTCGTAATGAGATAACTGCCTCAGATCAAAATTGAAGCGAAGTACGAATGAAAAGAAAATAGAAAGCTGTACGCATGCAAGGTCGAGTAAGAAAATAAGCCAGCGCGGTAAAACCTTTAATTTATACTGCATATCACAAAGTCGTTTTTAGTACAAAGTATTTCTTATCAAATTCATTTTAACTCATCTCACAAATCACGAAATAGCTTGCAAAATTAACTTTACATAGTTGGATACGGAAAATGGGTTAGTAAAATAATAAATATTTTTAAGTTACCATAATGTAAAGCTATTTATTTTTGATCTAAACTATGTTTGTAGTAGATATTAGAACAAAATCCATGCCAAAAACTGCTTTTTTAAATTTTTCTTTTAGATATAATTAATTGATTTCTACAGGCAAATGCCGAGTTGTGAAAAGAAATGCTAGAGAATGATAAATATTTTAAATATAAATACAATATTTATATTAACTTTATGTCAATGGAACTTTGTGCACTTCATGTGGATAAACAATCGTATATATTCTACAACATAAACTTACCTTAGACATTATATAGCAATAACAAATCGATAACAAAGGAAACAAGCCAATAACAATGCAAAAAC
This sequence comes from Bacteroidota bacterium, assembly GCA_037144255.1. Classification (GTDB taxonomy): domain Bacteria; phylum Bacteroidota; class Bacteroidia; order Chitinophagales; family Chitinophagaceae; genus JBAWXE01. The sequence goes on from JBAWXE010000034.1 coordinate 13,254, forward strand.
ATGCCAATAACAAGGTATTATCAGCCTTAGGAGTAATTTGCAATTCAATAGAAATACTCTTTTCGTCAGCTTGTTATACTATGAAAAAATGAAAGGTTTTTGAAAATAACCTGAGCATTGCAATAAAATAGAAGGGATGTAGTTTTTAGAAAGGAGAAGTGTTAACATAGATCACGTTTTTGAAAAATATGGCCATAACACCAAAGAAAAATACAGTATCTAACCAGTTACGTAAATCATTCATACTGATCAACGGTACTGTGATATTGTTCTTTGTGGTGTATCTGATACAAGCATATTGGCTGAATAAACACTACAACGAATCAGATCAGCAGGTAATGCGCACCAGCGAGGTACTGCGCAATATCAAAGATGCAAATACCAATGCTGCACAAATTGAATCATCTGTACGAGGTTATCTGCTTACAAGAGATCTGGAATTCTACAAGCAATTCAATAATTCATCAGCAAATCTAAAGAAGGAAATATCCAATCTGTATAATCTGACATTGGATAACGGAATCTACCACGAGAATGTGAATATGCTCTCCAGGATGATAGACCGTAAAACAGCTATATCCGAAACATTTGTAAAGAAAACCTTTCAAAAAGATACGTTCAATATACACGAGATACAATCGGAGGAGCTGGCAAAGCTCAATGATAGCATTAGCCGCTATATGTCGTTGCTGGAGAATACTCAGGAACGTTTGCTGGATGAACGCACTGCTACCAATAGGTACTTTAGCCAGTCTAGAACAGTCTTTTCTATAGTCAGTTACATACTGATCAGTTTGTTCCTAATAGTGAGTTTGTATAAGATCAATCAAAACATCAAAAAACGTTCCGAGGCTGAGGAAAGAGCCATTATGAACGAAGAGAAGTATCGTACGCTTGTAGAAGATTCAGGTGTAACGATGCTGGTGGTAGATAATAAGGGAGTCATAAAATTCGCTTCGAAAAATGTAGAGGAACTGAGTGCATATAGTCCTGAAGAATTTGTGGGGAAACCATTTACCCAATGTATCCCCACTGAATTCAGAGAACAAGTAAGCAGTATCTTATCTACAGCTGCATCGCGCGGCATCTATAACAACAATATTGAATTACAGGTTTTCACTAAGTCCAAGATCAGCAAATGGGTATCTTGCCGTATATTCCCTGTACGTAAAGATGATGGCTGGGTACAGGAATGGCAGATAGTGATATGGGATATAGACGAGGAAAAGAAAATATACCTGGAGCTGGAAGAACTGGAAAGTGAACGTAGGAACCAGCAAAAACTTATACAAGATATCATCGATAATATTCCTTCTATCATCTTTATCAAAGATGTTCAAGGCAGATATTTGGCAATCAATAGACGGATGGAGGAAGTGCTGAACCTGCCACCTGAAAGGATAATAGGTAAAGTAGATGCAGATTTTATTTTAGATAAAAACAGACATCAGGAGTACAAACACTCTGACGAAGTAGTACTTTCTACTAAATCGTTGGCTGTATTTGAGGATGTGATGCAGATAGACGGTAAGAAAAATTACTTCCTGGTAACAAAATTCCCGCTGCTGGATGAAGTAGGTAATGTGAAAAATATTTGCGGTCTGGCTACTGATATCACAGAGCGAAAATCTGTGGAAATAAAATTATTGCAAGCCAAGAAGGAGGCGGAAAAGGCCAAAGCGGCACAAGAGACTTTCCTAGCCAATATGAGCCACGAGATTCGTACCCCTATGAATGGTATCATGGGTATGACCAACTTGCTGATGAGTACACACCTCTCAGAAGATCAGAAAGACTTCACAGGTAGTATACAAGACTCTGCACGTAACCTACTTGCCATTATCAACGATCTGTTAGACTTCTCTAAGATCAAATCAGGTAAATTCCAGTTCGAATATTCTCCATTCAAGATCCGCCACGCTATCAAGAAAGCAGTATATCCATTGCAATTCAAGGCAGAGGATAAAATGCTGAAATTGAATGTGGTATTTGATACAATGGTACCTGAGGTGCTTATTGGCGATCCGCTGCGTCTGCAACAGATCATTATCAATCTGGTAGGAAATGCTATCAAATTCACATCCAGCGGTTCGGTAGATCTGTATGTAGCTTGTAACAGAAGAAATGAAGACTTTATAGATCTGCGTATCAATGTAAAGGATACAGGTATAGGTATAGCAGAGAATAAACTTGAATATATTTTTGAAAGCTTTACACAGGATAGCGAAGACACATCCCGCAAGTATGGTGGTACAGGTTTAGGTCTGGCTATTGTAAAACAACTGGTAGAACTGCAAAAAGGTAATTTATCGGTAAAGAGTACATTGGGCAAGGGTTCTGTTTTCTCTGTAACGATACCATACAAGGTGAGCAATGACGAGCCAACAGAAAAACGTCTGAATGTACCGGATAAAAGACAAAAAAATCTACTGGAAGGTATACACGTATTGGTAGCAGAAGATAACCTGATCAATCAAAAGGTGGTAAAAAATACCCTCACCCAGCAAGGGGCCATAGTACAACTGGCTCTGAATGGTAGAGATGCCATACAGAAGGTACAAAGTCAGAATTTTGATATCATTTTGATGGATCTGCAGATGCCGGAAGTTGACGGTTTCAAAGCTACACGTTATATTCGCCAAGTATTGAAGATTGCTACCCCGATAGTAGCCATGACAGCAGATACATTGAAAGGGGAATCCGACAAGTGTTTTGAGGCAGGTATGACAGATTTTATATCTAAACCTTTTGAACCGGATGAGCTATATCAATTGATCATTAAACTCACTAACACTAGAGAAGGAACTGTTTTTACTGACAATAATAAATACGATGACATGCAAACACCACTAATCGATCTCAGTTTTTTACGCGACATTTCAGATAATGACCCTAATTACATTTTCGATGTCTTGGAGATATTTATGAGTACTACTCCTGATGGAGTGAATAAACTGGATCATCTGGTTCGTACTTCTCAGGATTACGAAGCGATATACAAACAAGCACACTTCCTGAAATCTAGTGTCAGTATCATCAAGGTGAGAAATATGTTGGAAAACTTGATAAAGCTGGAAGCTCTTGCTAAACAACATTCGCCTAAAGAAGAGATGTTCCCAATATTGGATGAAATACTGGTAACATTCAATGAGGCATTACCTGAATTAGTGGCTGAAAAGGATAAATGCAAATCTACTAGAGTATAGTCTCTGACGATAAGATATAAAAAGGCCTCGCTGATCATTCAGAGAGGCTTTTTTAATATTGACCGTTACTCGATATTAAATGCCAAAGAAACGAATACCTATACAGAAAGGATGTTGTTCCAATCCTGCACCTGCTTGCAAAGCAGAAAGCTGATAAGTTGCGTACAATCTGAAATAACCACTCAAACCGATCTCTGCATTCAAGCAATTATTGAAATCACTGAAGTCGAACTTGTCATGATCCTTTTGTTTGCCTCTCTCTGTAGATATTTGTTTGGTCCATGAACTCAGTCTGTAACCTCCACTCACCCCAAATCCATATACCAGCCATGTATTAGCACCCAATTTGGTTTTAAAATCCAACATCAATGGTATCATTAAATAATCAAACGCCAGTTTGTTCTTGCTGAAATGCACAGTATCCATAAATATGCCCGGTGCAGTCTTATTGACATAAGAGATTGACTGGTTAAATCTAAAATTGTATAGTTGCAATCCCACACCACTTACCAATTCTATCTTTTGGTGTTTGGTTTTCAACAGATCGTATTTGAACATCACTGGGTATATATTCACATTAATAGACTTACCCTCTCTCAGATCAAAAAGATTACTATTCTTCATGCCTGCTGGTACATTTAGAAAGTTTTGCACAGCTGCCGACTTATAGTCTGACTTATCATCCAGTTTATTGATACCAAGGTCCAGCATACCCCATTGCACTTTAAATTTGCTACTATCCTCACTGTCTTCATCTGTATTTGTACTGTCATTGATCTTAGTATTGCGAATACTGATACCGCCGGTACCAATACTTAGCGAATGTGGATGTTTGCTGCTACTATCAGATAGGCCCATATCTAATTCTGGTTTCTTTTTCTGTGCTATGGCCACTGTGCATACAAACAATAAGGCAAGCATACTTAATAGATATTTCATCGCTTCGTTGTTTTTAGAGTTTTACTACTAATACATCTTTGTTTCCTATTTTCAATCTTAAGTCAGAGGCTTTCAGATTGTATGATGCAGTGCGCACTTGTTGTACACCATTAGCTACTGCATTCTTCAGCTCATTCAAACCTTTTCTTCTTTCTTTACTAAATGGCAGACTTGCCAGCAGGTAGTTGTATTTTTTATTGGTTTTATTTACAGTTGGGTTATTTGCTACCTTTACTTCAGATCGGCTGATACTCGCTACAGGTATTTCCACTGCTTTATGTTCCACTGCTATTGTTACCTTGGCTACTTGCACAGGCACAATGTTTATTTTTTCTATGCTTTCATTCTTTACAAGTATAGGTTCATGCGCAATCGCTTGTTTTGTAATAGATGGAGTGGTAGGGCCTTGATTACTTTGTTTTTCACTAGCTGCATTATGTTTTTCTTTTTGTTCAACTACTATAGGCGCTGTTTCCTTTTGTTGTATAGGTACTGTACTGTTTTGTTGAGGAGTATCTATACTTGCACTTGGCTTTGTAGACCTAGGTACTTGTGCCACATTTATTTGTTGAGTGCCTGTATTTTGTCCCCATCTGAATATGCCTATGCTTGCCAGTAGCAGCATAACTGCCGCAGCACTATATACCCATGTCCTTCTCAGGCTGATACTGCGTTTTACAGGTAATGACTTTAATAGTGATTCCTTATCTGTATAAACTTCTTCGGTAACAGGTATCAGACGCGTAGCATCATACATGTCCAACTCCTGTTGCAATTCAGTATGCAAGGCTATGAAATCCATTAATTGCTGTTGTTGTACATCACTAAGCTCCCTGTCTGCATATAACAGCATATACTCCTCATAATTTTCCCAAGTCACCATGTCTTATATAATGTTTTCAACTTTTACTAAATACTCTTTCAATGTTTTTCTGGCTCTGTGCAAGTATACTTTTACCTGCGAATCACTCAGTCCTGTTATCTGTGCTATTTCTTCGTAGCTATACCCTTCGTAGTCTTTCAGTAGTACCAGTGCTTTTTGTTGTTCGTCCAGTAGTTCTAGTGCCCTTTCTAATATTTTCTTCAGATCGTGATTACTATGTGTGGTCGTATCTGTATGTTCTAGTTGCTCTTTATACTGTATTCTGCCCTTTCTTCTATATATATCTACCGATTGTCTGTATCCTACCTGAAACAAATATGCTTTTGCTTTCTCTGTTCTTACTTCCTCTCTTTTCTGCCACAATACCTCAAAACTGTTTTGAACCACATCCCGGGCGTCTTCCTCATTGCCGGTACATTTCCTGGCAAACCGGAAGAGCGCATCTGACCATTGATGTACACAGGCGTTGTAATCTTTCAGCTCCATTCAATTAATATATCGGTGTATCAGACAAAAAGTTACAGGATTTCCCCATTTTTTTAGAAATAGGCTCTTAGATTAACCTTATAACAGATATGTACATATAATATTTTACAGCTACGGCCCCTCTAAAGGTTGTACCTTTGCACATTATTAATGACAGTACGTAAATTTTTGTAATGAGAAAAAGTTCCGCTTCGTCTTTCCGTTCTAAAGGTTCCTCGGATGCCAAGTCTGGTAAGAAGTCATACGGCAGCAAATCCACTAGTCGTGGAGGTAGCTCTTTTAAAAGAGAAGAAGGCCCTGATCGCCCTAAAAGATCATATAATGACAGTGGCTCCTCACGCACTACATCTGATGCTGCGACGGACAGAGACAAGAAACCTTGGGGAGATAAAACAGATAAAGGACCTAAATCTTACGAGAAGCCTAAGTTCAGAAGGACTTACGAAGGGGATGAAAATCCTAAGAAGTTCGAAAAAAGAGAAGGCAGCTTCAAAAAGCCTTTCGATAGCAAAGACAAACCTAAACGCTCATTCGATAAAAAGGATGACGGGTTTAAGAAACCATACGAGGACAAAGGCGATAAACCTAAACGTTCTTTTGATAATAAGGAAGGTGGATACAAAAAACCATATGGTAGTACCGATAGAGGCGACGGCCCTAAACGTCCATATTCAGGCAGATCACAAGATTCGGTAGACAGACCTGATCGCGGTGAAAGAAAACCTTACGAAGGTCGTGGTGATGGCCCTAAACGTCCTTACTCTGATTCCGATAGGCCAAAACGTTCATTCGATAAAAAGGATGACGGCTTTAAGAAACCATACGAGGACAGAGGAGATAGACCTAAGCGATCATTCGAAAAAAGGGAAGGAGATTTCAAAAAACCACACGAGGATAGAGCTGATGGTCCTAAACGTCCTTATTCTGACAGGCCAGAACGTAGCGAAAGAAAACCATACGAGGATAGAGGCGATAAGCCTAAGCGTTCTTTCGAAAAAAGAGAAGGCGGATTCAAAAAGTCCTTTGAAGATAAAGGAGATAGAAAACCTTCCTCTGATAGAGCAAAAAAACCTTTTGATAAACATAAAGACCTCTTTACCAAAAGCAAAGAGGAAGAAGAAGCAGATAGAGAATTTGACGAAGGCAAAGCCAGACCCTATAAGAGCAGAAAGAGAAAAACTGAAGAAGAACCTGAAGAAGAAGGAGCAATGACACTGAATAAGTTCATCTCTCATAGTGGTGTTAGTAGCCGTCGCGAGGCTGCCGATATGGTGAAAAAAGGCAAAGTAAAAGTAAATGGTGAACTAGTAATAGACCCCGGCTACCGTGTACAAGCTACTGATGTGGTAACAATGGGTGGTAAGCGTGTATTCCCTCAGAGAGATAGAATATATGTATTGCTCAATAAACCTAAAGGCTTCATCACTACTACAGATGATCCTGAAGGTCGTAGAACAGTAATGGAGTTGGTAGATGGTGCTGATATGGGCAGATTATTCCCTGTTGGTCGCCTGGATAGAAATACTACCGGTCTCTTATTGCTCACCAACGATGGTGCATTGACACAAAAATTATCACACCCTAGTTACGAGATCAAAAAAGTATATCAAGTAACACTGGATAAACATTTGACTCAGGCTGATTTTGATAAAGTAGTAGAAGGCGTAGAACTGGAAGACGGTGTAGCGCATGTAGATGAGCTGGCTTATTTGGAATCTAAGAACGAAGTAGGACTAGAGATACATAGTGGTCGTAATCGCATTGTGCGTCGCATATTCGAGTCATTGGGTTATGTGGTAGAAAAGTTGGACCGTGTCATGTATGCAGGTCTTACTAAGAAAAACCTGCCTCGTGGTAAATGGCGTTTGCTGTCGGATAAAGAACTTATTTTATTAAAACACTTTAAAAGCTAATAGTGTTACTCACAGCTTCGCGTATTCATGATGGCCATAACTGGCTGCCTGATGGTACAGTGATAGAAGTAGCTGATGATGGCACTATCCTTGCTTTGCACGATGCTACTTATACAGGTCATGCTACTCATTACGATGGCATATTAGTACCTGGTTTAGTGAATGCACATTGCCATTTAGAGTTATCTCATATGAAGGGTATCATACCGGAACACACCGGTTTGATACCTTTTTTGCAACAGGTCACTTTCCATAGAAACGATTTTACAGAAGAACAAAAACTCACTTCACGCCACAATGCTTATCAACAACTGATTGCTAACGGCATAGTGGCTGTAGGCGATATAGCTAATGGTACCGATACATTAGATTTGCGTTCTACTGATAAACTTCATATACACACATTCATAGAGAGCATAGGTTTTACTGTCACTCATGCTCAGCAGCGTTTCGATTATTCAGCACAGCTGTACGATACATTCGCTGCGCAGAGGGCAACTGCACATATTCTACAGCAGTCTATAGTGCCTCATGCACCCTACTCTGTATCTAAGGAGCTATTTTCACTAATAGATGCACATAAACCTGATGCCATAGCATCAATACACAATCAGGAATGTGATGCGGAGAACGAATTCTACATCAATAAGCAAGGTGCTGTCAACGATCTGCTCAATAGCTTTGGTATCAATTCCGCTTTCTTTGTACCTTCAGGCATAAGCTCTTTGCAAACATATCTGCCTTGGTTTTCATCCTCTCATAGTATCATATTCGTACATAATACCTGCTCTACAGCAGCGGATGTGGCCTTTGCAAAGCAGCAGCTGCAAAATGCATTCTGGTGTTTATGTCCTAATGCCAATTTGTACATAGAGAACAGATTGCCCGATGTGCCTATGCTCTTAGAACAAAATGCTACTATTTGTATTGGTACAGATAGCTTGTCCTCCAATCACCAGCTGAGTGTTTTGACAGAACTGCTTACTCTCAAATCACATTTTCCCTTCCTCCGATGGCAAACATTATTTACATGGGCTACTTATAATGGTGCCCTTGCATTGCAAATGGATCATGTCATTGGTAGTATCGCTACTGGCAAAAAACCGGGTATCATTCACATTTCGGGTTTAGATGATGGTGCTCCTTCTATTCAGCGTATAGGATAATGAATTACAATTTACCTTAATGAGATTGCTCCTGCTGGTTTTTCACATATCTGTTTAACTTCTAGTGGGTATATCTTACTTTCCTTATCTATATGACGCGCATCAGTTTTGCAATTCCCCTATATCGGAGTAATTTTGCGCATTCTTTCACTTCTTTTTCAGCTAATATTTATGAATTTATTTTCGCTTCAAGATCGTGAGTTTATAGGCCGCCATTTAGGACCTAACGAGCATGACAAACAACAAATGTTACGCACTATTGGTGTCAATAGTCTGGATGAGTTGATCTCTAAAACAGTGCCTACTGCTATACGCATGGCCAAGCCTTTGGATATACCTGCGTCTATGAGCGAGGCTGCATATCTGAGATTTCTGAAAGAGGTATCCTTGAAAAATGAAATTTTCAAGTCTTATATAGGACAAGGTTATTACGATACACATACACCTAGTGTGATACTTCGTAACATTTTCGAAAACCCTGGATGGTATACTCAGTACACTCCTTATCAGGCTGAGATTTCTCAAGGCCGTCTGGAAAGCTTACTGAACTTCCAAACCATGATATGCGACTTGACTGCGATGCCAATAGCTAACGCATCTCTGTTGGATGAAGCTACTGCCGCTGCAGAGGCTATGACCATGTTCTTCAATATGCTCAATAAGAACCATGATAGCATCGAGCGCCCTAAGTTCTTTGTAGATGCTGAATGTTTCCCTCAAACTATTGATGTACTCATTACTCGTTCTCAACCTTTGGGTATCGAGGTAGTTACAGGCGATTATAAAACAGCTACTATCGATGCACACTACTTTGGTGCTATCGTACAATACCCTAACGATAAAGGTTCGGTAGAAGATTACCGCAGCTTTATAGAGAAGGTACATGCAGTTGGCGCATATGTGGCTATGGCTACAGATCTGCTGGCACTTACTTTGCTCAAAGCTCCGGGTGAACTGGGTGCTGATGCTACTTTGGGTAGTGCACAGCGTTTTGGTGTGCCATTAGGTTTTGGTGGTCCTCACGCTGCATTCTTTGCAGTAAAGGAGGATTTCAAACGTAATATCCCCGGCCGAATCATCGGTATCAGCATCGATGCTCAGGGCAATCGTGCATTGCGTATGGCCTTACAAACACGCGAACAACATATCAAACGCGAAAAGGCAACTTCTAACATCTGTACTGCACAGGCTTTACTGGCTAACATGGCTGCAATGTATGCAGTATATCACGGCCCTGTAGGTCTGAAAAATATTGCTAAACGTGTTGCTTTACTCACACAGGCATTGGCCGATCAACTGAAAGCACAAGGAAATCAACTCCTGAGCAACAATTACTTTGATACTATAGTAGTCAATGTAAAGGATGTAGCTACTATTCGCAAACATGCTGAAACATCTCGTATCAATTTCCGTTACTTAACTAATAATAATGTAGGTATTTCATTAGATGAAACAACTACTATCGAAGATGTAGAACGTATCCTCAATGTATTCAGCTCTAGTAAAGGTTCTTTAGACCTGCAAAAAAGCACTCTGAACAATATCCCTAGTGCATTAGTACGCACTTCAGAATTCCTGACTCATCAGGTATTCAATTCTCATCATAGCGAAACGCAAATGATGCGTTATATCAAGACTCTCGAGAACAGAGACTTGTCACTGAATACAAGTATGATCTCTCTGGGTTCATGTACTATGAAACTCAACGCTGCAACAGAAATGATGCCGCTTAGCTGGCCTGAATGGAGCAAGATGCATCCTTTCGCACCTATTGCACAGTCTGCCGGTTACCAACAAATTGCTCAAGAACTCAGCGACTACTTATGTAAGATCACTGCTTTCGATGCTTGTAGCCTACAGCCTAATAGTGGTGCTCAGGGCGAATACGCCGGGCTCTTAACAATTCGCAATTACCACCACAGCAAAGGCGATATGCACCGCGATGTAATTTTGATTCCAATATCTGCACATGGTACTAACCCTGCTTCTGCTGTCATGGTTGGTTACAAAGTAATAGTTGTAAAGGCGCACGATAACGGTTATGTAGATGTAGAAGACCTGAAAGCTAAGGCTGCACAGTACAGTGCTAACCTGGCCGGTATCATGATCACTTATCCTTCTACTTACGGTATCTACGAAGAGTCTATTAAAGACATAACAGAGATCGTTCATCAACACGGCGGACAAGTATATATGGATGGTGCCAACATGAATGCACAAGTAGGTTTAACTGCTCCGGGTCTTATCGGTGCAGATGTTTGCCATCTGAATCTCCATAAAACTTTCGCTATCCCTCATGGTGGTGGTGGTCCTGGCATGGGGCCTATCTGTGTTAAATCGCATTTGGCTCCGTTCCTCCCTGGTCACGTAGAAGATACTAAGGGTACTAAACAACATGCTGTAAGCGCAGCACAGTATGGTTCTGCCAGCATCTTGCTCATCAGCTATGCATACATACGTATGCTGGGAGCTGTAGGTGTAAAGAATGCCAGCGAATACGCTATACTGAATGCTAATTACATGAAGGCTCGTTTGCAGAACGACTTTGAAATTCTGTATTCCGGTAGCAATGGTACTTGCGCACACGAATTCATTGTAGATCTTCGCCCTTTCAAAAAGAGTGTAGAGATCGAAGCTGAAGATGTAGCAAAACGTTTGATTGACTATGGTTTCCACGCGCCTACTATGAGCTTCCCTGTTGCCGGTACTATCATGATAGAACCAACTGAAAGTGAGGATAAAGGCGAACTGGATCGTTTCTGCGATGCTTTATTAAGTATTCGCGAAGAGATTCGTTCTATAGAAACAGGTAAATCAGATAAGACTGATAATGCTCTGAAAAATGCACCTCATACTCAGGCTGTCATC
>JBAWXE010000035.1:0-24653 GCA_037144255.1 Bacteroidota bacterium
GATAATTACATATATCATCAATATTACAAACACTTCGGTAGCCATGTTGTCACAAGCTCCATGAGCCCGTAAAAAACGAAAAGAAGATGTCATTAGATCCAAAAGTAATGCGCCGCCAGAAGTTACGCTGGCGTATACGCACCAAGATACACGGTACGGCTCAAAAGCCTCGTCTTTCTGTGTTCCGTAGTAACAAGGATATCTATGTGCAACTGATAGATGACGATAACTCTGTGACCTTAGCTGCAGCTAGCTCTCGTGAGAAAGATATCACAGCACAAAAAGGTAACAAAGTTGAAAAGTCAATGATGGTAGGTAAGACGATCGCTCAGAAAGCTTTAGCTCTGGGGCTGGAAAACTGCGTTTTTGATCGTGGTGGTTATTTGTATCATGGTCGTGTAAAGTCAGTAGCTGATGGAGCACGTGAAGGAGGACTGAAATTTTAATTAAAACATTATTTAACATTTTTATTATATATAATGTCAAAGACTCAATTTAATCGCGTTAAAGCCGGAGATCTGGAACTACATGAAAAGGTAGTTGCTATCAACCGTGTAGTGAAAACTACAAAAGGTGGTCGTGCGTTCAGCTTTTCAGCACTGGTAGTTGTAGGTAACGGTAACGGTGTTGTAGGTCATGGCTTAGGTAAGGCAAAGGAAGTACAGGAAGCTATCACTAAAGGTATTGATGATGCAAAGAAAAACCTCATCAAAGTGCCTGTAATGAATGGTACTATACCTCACGACCAATTGGCTAAAGAAGGCGCTGCAAAAGTGTTTATCAAACCAGCTGCACATGGTACTGGCGTTATCGCCGGAGGTAGCATGCGTGCTGTATTGGAAGCTGCAGGTATTACTGACGTATTATCTAAATCATTAGGTTCTGCCAACCCGCATAACGTGGTAAAAGCTACTTTCACTGCTTTAGGAATGCTTCGTGAACCAATTCAGGTAGCTCGTCACCGTAACATCAGTTTGAAGAAAGTATTCAACGGGTAAGCGGTATTTTAATAACTAATAATAACTTTTTGAAAATAGCGTCATGGCTAAGATTAAAATAACACAAGTGAAAAGCGGGATAGATCGTTCCGAGCGTCAGAAAAGGACACTTATCGCATTGGGTCTCCGTAAGATGCACAATTCTGTAGAAGTAGAAGGTACTCCTCAGATATTGGGTATGGTACAAGCTGTTCACCATTTAGTGAAAGTAGAAGAAGTAAAATAATATTGTTTAACGATTTGCGAGCGGTTATACATTCCGCGCAAGTTCAAAAATTGTAAGCTATGCAACTGCATAATCTGAAACCTGCAGAAGGTTCTGTATCAAAGACAAAACGTATTGGCCGTGGTGAAGGTAGTGGCCACGGTGGAACCTCAACAAGAGGTAATAAAGGCCAACAAGGTCGTACTGGTTACCAATCAAGAAGAGGCCATGAAGGCGGACAGATGCCAATCCAACGCCGTATGCCTAAACGTGGTTTCAAAAGCAGAAACCGTGTTGATTACAAAGTGTTCAATCTCGGACAATTAGACTTCCTCATAGAAAAATACAGCATCCAAGAATTCTCTATGGATAATCTGTATGTGAATGGCCTCATTAACCGTACCGATGTAGTGAAAATACTGGGTACAGGCGAAATGCAAACTAAGATGACTTTTAAGGTAAGCGCAGTAAGCGATAAAGCCAAAAAAGCCATTGAAGCAGCCGGTGGCACGATAGAATTGATCTAAAAATCTTCATAACGAAAAGGCGCATTTGGTTAAATGCGTCTTTTATCGTTTATTCGCATTTCATTCTGATTAACATTAGTCCCTGTGAAGAAATTTATCGAAACGATAAAAAATATATGGAGTATAGATGAACTCCGCAAGCGTATACTTTTCACGCTCACACTTGTACTCGTTTACCGTGTTGGGTGTTATGTTACGCTACCAGGTATCAATCCTGCCAAACTTAGTGAAAAAGATGGCCCTGGTGGATTGCTTGGCATCCTGAATATGTTCGCAGGTGGTGCATTTAGTCGTGCATCTATCTTTGCATTAGGTGTTATGCCTTATATCTCTGCTTCTATCTTTATGCAATTAGCAGGTATCGTAATACCTCAAGTGGCTAAACTGCAAAAGGAAGATAGCGGACGTCGCAAGATTAATCAATACACCCGTTACTTGACTGTTCTTGTTACTGCTTTCCAAGCAAGTGCTTACGTAGCTTATCTTAAAACTCCACAATATGCAGCAGCTTTAGCTCCTGAATATAGTGCATTCCTGTTCTGGTTATCTACTTGTGTTGTGTTAACTGCCGGTACATTGTTTGTAATGTGGATGGGTGAAAAGATCACTGATAAAGGTATAGGTAATGGTACTTCACTCATCATCATGGTGGGTATCCTTGCTCGTCTCCCACAATCTATTCTTCAGGAGTTCCACACTAAGAATCTTGGTGGCGGTGGAGGATTACTGATATTCCTGATAGAATTAGCAGTCTTCATTGCTATCATTGTTGGTTTGATATTGCTGACACAAGGTGTTCGTAAAATACCTTTGAACTATGCTCGTCGTATCATTGGTAGTACCAATGCTGCTAAAGAAGCTACAGGTTCTCGCGATTTCATTCCTTTGAAAGTGAACTCAGCAGGTGTTATGCCTATCATCTTTGCACAAGCTATCATGTTCATTCCTACTACATTGGCAGGTTTCGCTACCAGCGAAGGAGCATCTAGCTTTATGCGTGCATTGTCTGATAATACCTCTATGTGGTACAGTCTGATATATGGTGTATTGGTAATATTATTCACTTATTTCTATACGGCGTTGATCTTCAACCCAACTGAAATGGCAGATAATCTGAAACGTAACAACAGCTTTATACCAGGTGTAAAACCAGGTGAGCCAACAGCAGATTACATTGCAGCTATTATGGATCGTATTACCTTGCCGGGTGCCGTATTCTTAGCTGTAGCAGGTATCCTTCCGGGTGTTGCTAGATTACTGGGTGTTACCAGTGGTTTCGCTAGCTTCTACGGTGGTACTTCAATGCTGATCGGTGTAGGTGTTATCTTAGATACACTACAACAAATTGAAAGTCATTTGCTCATGCGTCATTACGATGGGTTAATGAAAACAGGTCGCATTTCCGGACGTACTCCGGCTAATGCTACTGCATAACCGAATTAGTGAGTATGATACATATACGTAGTAAAGACGAAATTGAATTAATACGAAAAAGTGCTTTAATGGTAACTGCCACCTTAACAGAGGTGGCAAGTTTTTTAAAGCCAGGTATCACTACAGAGTCTATTGACCAAATGGCCGAGACCTTTATTCGTGATAACGGTGGTATTCCTTCCTTCAAAGGTTATGGTGGTTTCCCAGCCTCGCTATGCATTTCTGTAAATGAGGTAGTAGTACATGGCTTCCCTAGCAAATACGAGCTTAAAGACGGCGATATTATCTCTGTAGACTGCGGTGTGTTAATGAATGGATATCATGGCGATCATGCTTATACATTTGCGATAGGTAATGTGAAACCCGAAGTGCTGAAATTGCTAAGTGTAACAAAAGAATCATTGATGCGTGGGGTAGCACAGGCCTGTGTGAACAATAGAATCGGAGATATCTCATTTGCAGTAGAAAATTTTACTAATAAAGAATATGGATATGGTGTGGTACGTGAATTAGTAGGGCATGGCGTAGGTAAAAAATTGCACGAAGATCCTCAAGTACCAAATTACGGTCGTCGTGGTGATGGTAAACGCTTGAAAGAAGGTATGGTTTTGGCAATTGAGCCAATGATCAATCTTGGTACTCGCGATGTACGCACACTGGAAGATGGCTGGACAGTAGTAACAGCTGATGGTAAAGCTTCTGCGCATTATGAACATACTACTGCAGTACGTAATGGAAAAGGGGAAGCTCTCTCAAATTTTGCACCTATTGAAGTAGCAGAACTAGCCAATAAAGAACTTACTCCTAATTCTTACGTTACTGGAATGGTTGTGGTGGCATAGTAATTACTCGTAAATTATCATAAGAAAGCCGGTCATTGACCGGCTTTCTGTTTTTAATTTGTTCTTATTATATTTTTACCCATTAAATCTGCTATTGATCACATCAAAAGCTTCTTCTCTTTTTGCATATAATTGTTTTGACATTCCGACCATTGTTTCTAATGTATCGTTTTTGATACCTTCCATAGCTTCAGATAGGAACTCAGCAACAGGTATACCACCATGTGTTTGCTTCTTATCTTCTCGTCTATCATGACCCAGTTCTGTATCTACAGCAGGAGGTGCTATCTCAAATACCTTAATTAATGTGTTCCTTAGTTGATATCGCAATGATAATGTAAATGAATGTATAGCTGCTTTTGTAGCGCAATACACCGGCATGAAAGCTATAGGAACAAATGATAATCCCGATGAGATATTTATTATGGCAGCATTACTTTGCCTTGCCAGATGAGATGCTAATAATGATGACAAGTGTATAGGTGCTATCAAATTTGTTTCTATCTCAGAACGAACTCTGGTTAAGTCTACTTCTTTAGTAAGGTCTGTAACTAATTGTATGCCTGCATTGTTGATCACCATATTGAGGGCAGGGTAATGTTTGATCACCCATGTGCTCAATTCTCTTCTTTCTTCTTCAATAGCTATATCGCATACTTTAGTAATGATGCTTGGGTATTGTTGCTTGATATGTTTTAGTCTATCATCTCTTCGTCCACAGATAATTACAGAATTACCTGACTGTACAAACTCTTCAGCAAAAGCAAATCCTATACCTGAAGTGGCACCTGTGATCAAAATGGTATTACCTGATGTTTTCATGGATGTATATTGAATACTAAAGGTAAAAAAGAAAAACCGTCTCAACAGTGTTGAGACGGTTTCGCATTGTTAAATAATGGTGTTATTTGACTAGTTTAATAGTTTGTTGATTTATATCATCAGAATAAAGTATAAAGTATATTCCAGCAGATAAGTTGCTTGCATCTACACTGCTTTTATTGCTGTTGAGATAGATGGTTTGTAACGTTTTGCCTGTTATATCTGTAAGTATCAGATGTGCTTTGCCTATTTGAGGGCCATTTACAGTAATAGTTACCATATCCTTTGCCGGATTAGGATTCGCGGTGATGGAGAAAGTACTATTACCATTTACTATTGCTACACCTGTAGGTAAAGTGGTGAATGGAATATTTACCCAAACAGATTTGTTAGAACCACTACATACACTGCGAATATGAAAATAGTAAGTAGTGTTTGGTGTTAATCCGGATGCATTGTAAGTAGTGAGAGTGGTAAGTGTACCTGTGCCGGTAGGGGATGTAGCTGTATTATCTACTACATATTCATAAAGCGGCAGGTGCTGCAGTCCATGTAATGGTAGCGCTTACTTGTGTAATGCTGCTAGCTGATACATTAGTAGGAGGGAGGCAGGTATCTAATGTTGTAAGTGGTATGGTGATCCATGCTGACGTGGCTGTAGCAGCACCTACACAATCTGTTCTCAGGTGAAAATAATAAGTGTTATTAGGTGTTAGTCCAGTTGCATTATAGAATGTATTAGTAGTCGATGCGCCAGCTCCTGTTGGGTTACCTGCATTTTGATCTAATACGTATTCGTACCCTGACGCACCTGTTACAGCAGTCCAGCTAATATATGCACTATTGGAGGTGATTGCACTAGCAGCGAGACCCAATGCTGTGTCGCAAGTAGGTAATGAAGTTGTTGTGAAGTTCATCGGTCCAGCCCATGCACTACTATCTGTTGCACTACAGGTTGTATATACATAAAGATCGTATGAAGTAGCAGGACTTAAGCCGGTAGCTGTTGCTGAGGTGGTAGGTGCTACAGTGGTACCTGATGATACTGCAGTGCCAGCTGCACCGGTACCCGATGCTACTACTTTCCATACATATCCTATTGGTGTACCTGAGGTAGGTGCTACCCAGGTCACGGTTGCCGAGTTAGCTTGTATATTGCTAATTGCTAACCCAGTAGGCTGAAAGCAAGTAGCAGATCCTACAACAACTAAAGTGAAATCATCAAAATTGCCATAGTTTTATGCACCACATGATCCAACACCATTACCGGTAGGGTATGGGTTACCAGTAGTACCATTTGCTCCCCAACCCGCTAATACGCGCATTCTGTAAGAGCCGGCAGGAGTGCCTCCGGGTAATGTGATTGAAAAATTGTAAGTATATATGCCACTAGGTCCGGCTACATATTCTGTGTGAAAATTTTCACCTGCATCATCAAAACTTCCATTGTTATTAAGATCAACCCATACAGCACAGCCACAGTAATTTTGTGCAGTAACGCTCATTGGGGTTGCAACTCCTGGTGTAATATTAGTACTCATACTTGTATAGTCATAAACGCTGCAAGATGTACTGCCAAGTGTCCAGTTAATTGTACCAATTGAAATACTTTGATTACTCCAACTAAAACACCCACTTGCAAATGTTGGGTAACAATAGGTAGGAGTAGCAAATGTAGAGTTCCCATTTAGGAAATAGATACTCAACAAGAGTAATTTTAAAGTAATGAGTGTAGACTTTTTTGACATAGTATTTTGTTTTATGGGTGGAAAATGTTGTATCATGTGTGTATTTACTCACATGATTAGACAGTCAATATACATCAAAAGTTAAGTTGAATAATAAATATATATTTCTATATTTAATAGGGTGTAATACAATAAATCCATTTGCTTAGTTCATACGTACATACTATTAATTGATACTAATGAAAACAGCCATTCTAATAGGTGCTACCGGTCTCACTGGTAGCCATTTATTAATCCTTTTGTTACAGGATGCCAGATTTGATAAGGTGAAAGTATTCACTCGTCGATCGTTACATATTCAACATGATAAACTGGAGGAGTATATTATTGACTTTGATAAGCCCGATAGCTGGAAAAGATTGGTGACTGGCGACGTGCTTTATTCTGCTCTGGGCACAACTATAAAAAAGGCAGGTACTCAGGTTGCACAATATAAAATCGACTATACCTATCAATACCAAATGGCTTTGGCAGCATCTAATAATCGAGTGCCTATGTTAGTAATGGTATCCTCTGTGGGTGCGGCCCCGCATTCTAAATTCTTTTATACCAGAATGAAAGGAGAATTAGAAAGAGATGTGAAGCTACTACCCTTTGAATCGATATATATTATGCGACCTATGCTGGTATGGGGCGGCAGAAAAGAATTCAGATTAGCAGAAGCAATAAGTGTTGCCATTTTCAGGTTCTTGGCATTTATACCAGGCTTGAGAAAGTTAAAACCCACTACAGGAGCGCAAATTGCAAAGGCTATGGTACTGGCTACATTCCTAAATGAGAAAGGTTCTTACAATTATGCAATGGGTGATATCATTGCTTTATCAAGAGAATAAATACATTACCCTGGTACTATTTCATCTTCTATTTTACTCTTGTAGAATAGCATAATGCTTACACCTGCAAGTACCAATACTGAAGAAATAATTTCTGCTTGGGTAGGATGAATAAAGCACCAATCATACTTATAATTCACACGTATTTTTTCTACAAAAAAACGCTCCAGCCCATTCAATATCAGGTATACACCAAAGAGATGAAATGGTTGTCGAATACGCTTACGTAATGCCCATAGTACAAAGAAAAGCCCAATACATACTATAGCTTCGTATAGTGGGGTAGGAAATACACTTACAGGTAGTACAGTGCAATACTCACCCATACAACCGGCTATGGCAACACCTTCACGATTCACATTGTGCGGATAATTCATGGCAAATAGCCATCTAGGCAATGCGCTTGGTGCTATTACGCTAACATGTGGTGCTTTGTCGGGTCCACCAAAAGAATGGAAGTAACCGGAAGCATCTTGTATAGTTCTTTGATAGTCTGCAATAGTTGCTGTTTTCAGTGCTCCATTAGCTTGTGTTATATAAGCACTATTGAATATGCCCCAATCACCATCACCTGCGAACTGGCAGCCCAAGCGACCAATACCATAAGCCAGCATAAGCCCAGGTCCTACAGCGTCGCATAAGTGAATGAAACGAATATTGTGTTTGCGTGAAAAGAAGTAGAATGCAGCGGTAGCTGTTATCAAACCGCCATAGAATGTAAGACCACTAGATGAGAATAAACTACCTGCAGGATCTTTTACGAAATCATCCCAACTCTCAAATGCATTAAATACTTTAGCACCAATAAAGCCGGCTACAGCAGCTATCATCAGAAATTCTCCTACACGCTGATGTGGAAATAAGGCTGTTTTTTTGATCTTAGGGTCAGGTAATTCTTTTTTTCTTTTTTCATAATATTTGTTGTAGCCCAATACCAATGCACCTATAATACCGGCTATTGCATTCCCTTTTAGAGAAAACATATAACCCATAGGGTTAGGTGCTACGTCTTTCCAATTGCCAAACATGCCACCAAGTTTATACCCTAATAAGAGACCTAAAAGTGCAGCCATAAGCAACTCGTTTGGAGAAGCTGGTTTGCCTATTTCTTCGCTGATGATCTCAGGTGTGAGTAGTCCTTGTTCTTCTTTTCTTTTTAGTTCCTTGGTAAGTGTATATGCACAGGCCAAAAATGCCATAGCTACAATAAAACCAAAGGTTTTGAAAATGCTTAACCACTCGGGCGCGTCTATGCCAAATAAACCTTGTATGAGATACTGGAAGTCGGGGTACATAAGTAGAGTGTAAATGTAAATAGCCTACACGAATATGAAGCAGGCTGAGACACTTTTAACTTTAAATTTTTTCGATAATAGCCAAAGATTGCCTTATCATATTATCAATAGCTGCATTTCCATCCTTAGAAAAGGTTTTTTGCACCCTGTTTGCTACTACTGTACTGATAGAAAGGCTATGATGCCCTAAGACTTTGGCCAAACCATACATAGCAGAAGTCTCCATTTCAAAGTTAGCTATGTTATGATTGCGGCTCTGAAAAGTACTTAAAGCGTCTATCAAATTAGGGAAGCCTAATGGCGCCCTTAATATTCGACCCTGTGGTCCATAAAAGCCCGGACAAGTAACGGTTATACCTTGCGTATATCCCTTTACAAAGTGATTGCGTAAACGAATAGAACCTTCAGCTATATAAGGCCAGATATTTTTACCTGTAAGGCCTGTATGTTTCTGAAAATCATTGAGAATGAACGTTTCATCAGTATTATTGTCGTGTTTATAATAATGCATCAGATTATCCAGCCCAATACCAAAAGAAGAAACGATCATACTATCTACTGGTATGGCTGCTTGCAATGAACCGCATGTACCTAAGCGTATGATGGATAAAGACTTTTTTTGTTCTTTGATAGTCCTAGTCTTTATATCAATATTTACCAACGCATCCAGCTCATTAAATACAATATCAATATTATCGGGACCAATACCTGTGCTTAATACAGTAAGCCTTTTTTTGCCTACATAACCCGTATGGCTGATGAATTCCCGATGAGTAGCTCTATGCTCAATTCGATCAAAATATTTGGAAACCGCAGCTACTCTCCCAGGGTCACCAACGGTAATAACAGTATCAGCTAGCTGCTCAGGAGCCAAGTCTATATGATAGATAGTGCCACGTTCTGTAATGATAAGTTCTGATGAACTGATAGGCTGAATATTCATTTATTTTTGTCTTAGAAGTTGTAAAGAAACGATTTTTTAGTACATTTGCCACCCTTAATGGTCGCGTAGCCGAGTGGCTAGGCAGAGGTCTGCAAAACCTTATACAGCGGGTCGAATCCGCTCGCGACCTCACTCATTTTCTTGTATGCCTTGCTAGTTCACACTTTGCAAGGCATACTTATTTTCAAGGTACACTTTGGGGTATTTTTTACAAAATATACACAGAATTGTAACAATGTCTTATGCTGTCTGTCATTCTGGCAAAAAATGGAAATGGTATAAAAATTGACGAATCTATATTGAAGAACATTAGGTAATAAAATCTTAATTATATGATGGAAAAAGGAACAATATCAATTCATACTGAGAATATTTTCCCAATTATTAAAAAATTCTTGTATTCAGATCATGAGATCTTTTTACGAGAATTAGTAAGTAATGCAGTCGATGCAGTTCAAAAGATCAATAGGCTGGCTTCTTTAGGACAATATTCAGGAGATGTAGGTAAAGGAAGGGTAGAAGTAACATTTGATGCAGAAAAGAAGACAATTACAATAAGTGATAATGGTATTGGTATGACTTCTGATGAAATTAAAAAGTATATCAATCAGATTGCATTTTCGGGTGCTACTGAGTTTTTGGAAAAATTTCAGGATGCTAAAGATGCTAATGAGCTGATAGGAAAGTTTGGATTGGGATTTTATTCTGCATTTATGGTCGCTGATAATGTTGAAATTCAAACATTGTCATTTCAAAAAGATGCCCAAGCAGCTAGGTGGATATGCGATGGAAGTACTGAATTTGAAATTAGTGAAGGCAGTAGGCAAGAAAGGGGTACAGACATTATTTTGCATATAAATGCAGAAAATGAGGAGTTTTTAGATAAGCAGAGGATCAGAGGGATTCTGGAAAAATACTGCAAATTCTTACCGGTCGAGGTAAAGTTTGGCACTAAAGAAGAATACGAAGATAATGGCTTAAATGATGAAGGTAAGCCCCTAACCAAGTCAATTGAGGTAGATGATATTATCAATATTACATCTCCAATATGGACAAAGATTCCTACGGAATTATTGGACGAAGATTATAAAGATTTTTACAGAGAATTATATCCGTTTAGTGAAGAGCCGCTGTTTTGGATACATTTAAATGTCGATTATCCTTTCAATCTTACAGGGGTATTATATTTCCCAAAATTAAAGGCTGATCTCGAAATTCAACGTAATAAAATAAAACTATTCAGTAGACAAGTCTTTGTTACCGATGATGTTAAGGACGTAGTGCCTGAATTTTTAATGTTGTTGCATGGTGTTATAGATTCTCCGGATATTCCTTTAAATGTATCACGTAGTTTTTTACAATCAGATGCTAATGTCAAAAAGATCAATAGTTACATTACTCGTAAAGTAGCAGACAAACTTGCAGAATTATTCAAGAATGACCGTAAAGGTTTTGAAGAAAAATGGAATGATATTGGAGTTTTTGTGAAATATGGTATGATCAGCGATGACAAATTCAATGATAAGGCTAATAGCTTTGCTTTGCTTGTAAATACTAAGAAAGAATATTTTACTATCGATGAGTATAACAATAAGGTTAAAGATCATCAGACTGATAAGAATGGAAAGTTAATATACCTATATTCTAGTGATGTTTCCAAACAGGATAGTTTCATTCAAAATGCCGATAAAAAGGGATATGATGTATTAGTGATGGATGCTATTTTGGATACTCATTTTGTCAATCATTTAGAACGTAAACTGGATAATATTTCATTTAAACGTGTGGATTCAGATGTGCCGGAAAAATTGATTGAGAAAGATGAACAAATATCCATGATTCTGAATGATGAACAAAAGGCTATTATAAAGGAGTTATTTGAAAAGGCAATAAATAACAAGCAAATGACTGTTGAAGTTGAAGCATTGAGCCCCGATCAGTTTCCTGTTACCATCACCATGGATGAATTTATGCGTAGAATGAAGGAAATGTCAAAACACAGTGGTGGCATGAATTGGTATGGAAATATGCCTGATAATTTCAAAGTTGCAATAAATGGTAATCATAAGCTTATTGATAGAATGCTAAAATTTGAGGAGAACCTCCAAATTCAAATTGCCAAACAAGCATTTGATTTGGCAATGCTTTCACAAGGTATGTTAACAGGAGCAGAGCTTACTGAATTCGTAAATAGAAGTGTGGGTTTGATTTAAAATAGATTGGTTATTTTGTTTATAGAAGTCGTTTTTTAAAATAAAAGCCCCCTGAATTTCAGGGGGCTTTTATTTTAAGGGTAGTACTTAGAATCTTATTGTTGCTGCTGTGCGCCTTGCATATTAATGCTCTTGCTTACTTTGGCAGCCAGAGTTTGTACTCTTTGCTCAAATTGTTTAGAAGTAGCAGTATCACCATACGTACGGGATACATTGCCTATCATATTCATGATGCTCAGATCTCTTTGTACATCAGATGCTAAAGCTTCTTTTTGTTCATCACTCAGAGATAATATCCAGTTGATATCACCTTCTAAGGTTTTAGAGAACTGGTTAGCCACACGTTGTCCGCCTTCTCTGGCTTTTTCATCTTGTATCTGATAATAACCTACTGTCATATAGTATGCAGATGGGTCGAAACCTTCCAGCATATATCCATTGTAAGCATAAGCAGCCTGAGAGATGTTTTTATCTACTACATTCATGATCTTCACAGCATCGTCCTTTCTGCCCATTTTAGCCAATGCTTCAGCTATACGAGGTACATTGTTTCTATAAGGAGTGAACATGAATCTGTTCTTCTCATCGAAGTATACATTCTTCTTTTCTCCACCACCCCAAATGAACTTATTCACAAAGAGATCATAGCATTTAGGTGCATCCACAAAGCCAATTTCTTGTTGGTTCTTCATAGCAGGATCCATATATGTATATGGCATCACACGGAATACTGTGCCTTCCAGTCTCATGTAGTTGGCAAGACCTCTATAGTCGTCGTTACGCATACCGCTACCGAAGTATATAGGACGTTTCCAGCCTTGAGAAGCAGATGCTGCTAAGATATTAAGGACAGCTATATCATCTTTAGTTGCATTGTTCTTAGGGAAAGTGAATCTTACTTCGTTGGAGATACGAGCTGTATCAGCAGCATCTACCAAGCCATTTTTTACCAGATCTTCTTTGCTCATAGATGGCAATAAGAAATTCTTGGTAGGCAAATAGTTATCCTTTTCACCGTTCTGGGTTTGTAATTTGTTAGCTTCATTATCATCGATCATGAACTTACAGATCTCTGCTAGGTTGAAGTAACGATCCTGAGGTATTTGTGGATTGTTATAGTAACGTAGCATATTTCTACGTTCACCTATATAATCTTCTTTTTTCCAGATCATGGATACTGCATCTGCATCATTGATACGATAATTCAGCTGATCAATATACCAGTCTATACCTAATAAGCTCAAGTTCACTATACGTACATCACGACGGTAACCTTCTACTTCCTGCATGTACCATACAGGGTAAGTATCATTATCACCAAAGGTGAACAGAACTGCATTAGGAGCCAACGATGTAAGGGTATTGTAGGCAGTAGCACGAGCTAATGTTTTCTGAGAACGATCGTGATCATCCCATTCTTCTTTAGCCATTAGCATTGGTACGGCCAGCAAGCACAATACAATAGTAAGATAGGCAGATGCAGCACCTTTGATAGCTTTTTCAAACCATTGGTTCAACATCAGTACACCTAATCCTATCCATATAGCAAATGCATAAGTAGAACCAGCGAACGCATAGTCACGCTCACGTGGTTGCAATGGTGGCATATTCAGGTATATAGCGATGGCTATTCCCGTAAAGAAGAATAACATGAATGTTACGATAGCATCTTTCCTGTTACGGTTGAAATGGTAAACCATACCTAAAATACCTAGTATAAATGGTAGGAAGTATAATTCGTTACGAGCACGGTTGTTAGACATACCATCTCCCATCTTGTCTATATCACCTACGCGCATCTTATCCAATACTTTAATGCCCGATATCCAGTTACCATTTCTTGCTTCACCTTGTCCTTCTACGTCATTTTGGCGACCGGCATAGTTCCACATAAAGTAGCGCCACCACATCCAATTGATCTGATAATTGAAGAAATAGTTGAAATTATCAGCAGAAGTAGGACTTTCATTTTGAGCTAGATGAAGGAAATTACGATAAAAAGAAGCATGGTTTGATTCTAATCCTTCGTAAATACGTGGGAAGAAACGTTTCTTTTCTTCCTCAAATTGGTAATCATATTTCTTACCTACTACTTCATAATGATCTTTACCACCTTGTTTGGTTTGTACATATTGGTAACCTTTTACATTGATACCTATTACTTGAGCATCAAAATCCGGACCGGATAATAATGGTTGTTCACCAAATTGTTCACGCGAAACATAAGACAATAAGCTTAATGGGTTATCAGGGTTGGTCATGTCTATAGGTACATCTGCACGCGAGCGTATCACGGCAGGTAAATAGCTCGAATAACCAATAATGATGAACATCACACACAGTACAGCTACATGTACAGTATACCAACCTTTTTTCTTGGCAAACATCAGGAACCAAACAAGTGCAGCACATAATAATACCAGAAAGGTAACAGCGCCAATATCAAATGGAGTACCTAATGTATTGACAAAGAACAGATCAAATTTAGAAGCGATAATTGGAATGTATTGTATTACTCCAAACTGTACAAAAGCAAGTATTACGCAGCCAATTATAAATGCAGTAGCAGTACCCATTTTAGTAGCTTTAAAGCGTCTGAAATAGTATACCATGGCTACTGCAGGTATGGTCAGCAAGTTCAATAAGTGAACGCAAACAGAGATACCTATCAGGTAAGCTATCAATACTATCCAACGATCTGCGTGTTTCTGATCAGCTACATTTTCCCATTTCAATATTGCCCAGAAAGTAATAGCAGTAAAGAATGAAGATGTACCATAAACTTCCGCCTCAACAGCTGAGAACCAGAATGTATCTGAGAATGTATAGGCCAAAGCACCTACTAAACCTGTACCCATTATCAGAGCCATTTGTTTAGTATCTGGTTCACCATCACTACCTGTTAGCATCTTCTTGGCAAAGTGAGTAATGGTCCAGAATAGGAATAGGATTGTTAGTCCGCTCGTAAGTGCAGAAAGCGAGTTGATGAATAAAGCTGCATTGGTAGAGGCACCACCTGTTAATGCTGCACCACCTGAGAACAAACCGAAAAAACGTTGCAACATCATAAAAAACGGTGCTCCAGGGGAGTGACCTACTTCTAATTTATAGGCACAAGACAGGAATTCCCCACAATCCCAGAAACTGGCTGTGGGTTCCATGGTTTTAAGATAAACGAGGTAGGCAATGCCACCTGTGATCCAACCCATTAGGTTGTTGACTTTGCGATAATTCATGCAACTTTATTTAGACAGGCAACAAAAATAGAAAAATACAGTTACGCACCTAATATGAATGTCGGATTTAACATTTTTCTATGTTTGCTGACGATCACAATGAAAATGAATAATTCTGGAAAATATCTTAGATAAGTAAACAATTGATATTCTTCAGCTTATCAACTGTTAATATCTGAGCCATCTGTATATCTGGTATGTCTCTTAAATATTGAGAGATGACCAGAGCTTCTTCTTCAGAAGCGTTACTTTGTATCAACCACAGATAGTCCATTTGTTTGATTTCTGGTAACAGCGACTCTTTATTGTTCTTTAATTTATATATGAGGTACCGAGAGCCGTTCAATGGCGTGCAATATGAATATATTGGAAAATAATTCTTTTGTTCTGCGTTTTCATCTAAACAAACGTCCAGATCCATATCTCGCACAAATTGGGTATCAAATCGATGATTCAGCATCCAACATAGCTTGTAAATAGGTAGGGAGCTTACTATACCTACCAATGCAGTATCGGCAAAAAAATCTTCCTGCATTGCAGCCATGTCTAAGGTCCATTTTGATGACATCTGCCTTTTGATTTGATATTCTCATGTAAATATCGGCCATCTTTGTATATTTCCCAATAAATTGTAATGTTTATGGAAATTCTAATAGTATTAGGAGTACTTATTGTGTTCCTGTTTTTGGGTATGATAACGGTTCAACAAGGAACTGTTGCAGTTATTACCGTGTTTGGTAAATATAAACGCATCCTACGTCCGGGTTTAAATTTTCGAATTCCTTTCATTGAGCGGATATTCAAGCGCATATCTTATCAAAACCAGTCCATGGAACTTAAGTTTCAAGCTATTACACAAGATCAGGCCAATGTTAACTTCTCCGCTATGATGCTCTTCGCTGTTTTCAATACAGATGCCGAAACATTACAAAATGTAGCATTCAAGTTTGTAGACGAACGAAATTTCATGCAGGCTCTTATTCGCTCTGTAGAAGGCTCTGTTCGCGCATTTGTGGCTACCAAGAAACAGTCTGAGATACTGCAATTGCGTATGGAGATCATCCATCATGTAAAAGAGCAATTGGATAAACAATTGGAAGAGTGGGGCTACCATCTTTTAGATCTTCAAATAAATGATATCACTTTCGATGAAGTAATTTTACAATCTATGGCTAAAGTGGTGGCTTCCAACAACTTAAAAGCAGCTGCAGAAAACGAAGGTCAAGCCCTATTGATCACAAAGACCAAAGCTGCTGAAGCTGAAGGTAATGCTATAAAGATATCTGCCGAGGCCGAAAAACAGGCTGCTCAGCTTCGTGGACAAGGTGTAGCTCTGTTTCGTGAAGAGGTGGCACATGGTATGGCCATTGCAGCCAAGGAGATGGAAAATGCTAATTTGGATGCATCATTTATATTATTTTCTATGTGGACAGATGCTATTAAACATTTTGCTGAGAATGGCAAAGGCAATACGATATTTTTAGATGGGTCTAATGACAATTTACAACGTACCCTGCATCAACTCATGTCTACAGCACAAACCGCAAATATTGTAAAAGAAAATAAAGCGGGAAAATAAGTTGCTCGCCATAAGGTTTTTCTTTGGATAAAAATAGTTATTCAGCAGAAAAAAGGAAAAATATATAAACTTGCTTGCAAAGGTTGTGGTTTCACATTTGCAGCTTAATTTTACGCGTTCAATTTATTTTATGATAGATGTTTTGCTCGGCTTGCAATGGGGTGATGAGGGTAAAGGAAAAATAGTAGACTACCTCGCTGCACAGTACGATATTATTGCCCGTTTTCAAGGTGGTCCTAATGCCGGACACACACTGTATGTAGATGGGAAAAAGGTAGTATTGCACACAATACCTTCGGGTGTTTTTCATACTCATTGTCTAAATCTTATTGGTAATGGTGTAGTGATTGATCCTGTTACTTTGCAAAAAGAAATAGAAACTATTTTACCATTACAACCTGATGCACTCAGCAGATTATTCATATCCCATCGTGCACATCTGATTTTGCCTACACATCGTGCATTAGACGCAGCATCAGAAGCCTCTAAAGGAAAAGAAAAGATAGGGTCTACTCTCAAGGGTATTGGTCCTGCTTATATGGATAAAACTGGCCGTAACGGTCTACGTATTGGTGATATCCTCAGTAAAAATTTCGAAGAAAAATATAACTCGCTGAAAGAAAAGCACTTACAAATACTTCGCCAATATGAACATGAAGTGAATTGGCAAGAATGGGAAGCTGCTTTCTTCTCATCTGTAAAGTATCTTCGTTCCTTAAATATCGTGAATGCTGAGTACTGGCTGGATTCTCACATGAGAACAGGTAAAAAAGTATTGGCTGAAGGTGCTCAAGGTAGTATGCTGGATATTGATTTTGGTACTTATCCTTTTGTTACATCTTCCAATACTATTACAGCTGGTGTTTGTAGTGGCTTAGGGGTTCCCCCTTCTAAGATCGGAGATGTATATGGTATTTCTAAGGCTTATTGCACACGTGTTGGTGGTGGTCCATTCCCTACAGAATTGGAAGACGAGACCGGAGAAGCTTTGCGTAAAGCTGGTAACGAGTTTGGTGCTACTACAGGACGTCCACGTCGCTGTGGTTGGATAGATTTGGTTGCATTACGTTATGCTGTTATGCTCAGTGGTGTTACTAAGCTTATTATTACTAAAGCAGATGTATTAGATGGTTTCGACCCTATCAAAGCTGCAGTAGCGTACCAGGTAGATGGTGGTACTGATACTAATGAACTTCCATACGATCTGTGTGGTGTGCAAATCGACCCCGTCTATAAAGTTTTCCCGGGTTGGGATAAACCCATTAGTACTTGTACAAAATATGATGAATTGCCTCAGGTATTCAAAGAATATTGCAATTTTGTACAGAATTATTTAGAAACAAAAATTAGCTATATATCTAATGGGACAGGCCGCGATCAGCTACTTGTAATTCCTTAGAAAAAAAAATTTTTTTTAGAAGAAAAAAATTTGGCAATTTCCATAAACATTTAAAATTTTACGGCATCAACAGTATGAGCGCTATGAGATCAGAAACAGGAAAAAAAGAAGCTGCCAGCAAAAAAGGCGCTGCTGCAAGCGCTAAACCTGCAGCTAAAAAGGCATCATCCAAATCGGCAAAAAGCATGGACGATGATGATGACGATTTGGACGGTGATATAGAAGAATCCCCAAAGAAGAAAACTGCTGCAAAGAAAGCAACAGCTACTAAATCAAAAAAGGTAGATGACGACGACGATGACGATGATACCGATGACGATATCGACGAAACGCCAAAGAAAAAAACTGCAGCTAAGAAATCTACAGTATCTAAGTCTAAGAAGAAAAGTGATGATGACGACGACGATGATGATGACGATATTGATGATGCTGATGATGACTTTGGTGTAGACGAAGAAGATGACTACGACATCGAAAAAGAGTTTGAAGAATTTGATCTTCCTAAGTCTAAAACTAAAACTACTGGTAAGAAATCAACCAAGAAAGGTGCTGATGACGACTTTGATATCGATGATGAGTTCAAAGATCTTGGCTTCTTCAATGAAGGTAGTGGCGGATTTGATGATGATGATGATGATTTTTAATCATTATTACTTTGTATAGACAAACAGATACATTTCCGTTAGCCGATAGGTTATTTCATGATATACAACAGCGAATGCTGAACTGGTCTAAACAGTTCAGCATTCTTCTTTTTCTGGATAGTAACAGTTATGATTCGCCATATGGCAAATACGATTGTCTATTAGCAGCGGGTGCATTAGATATTATAAGCCAACCACAAGGCGATTTATTACAATATCTACAACAATTTCATACTCAACATAAGGATTGGTTATTCGGCCATATAGCATATGAATACAAAGATCTTTTAGAACACATATTATCATCTTCTTATCCCGCTACTATAGGATTTCCTTTAGCTCAATTTTTTAGGCCACAGATCGTTTGTTATATTGAAAAGGGTAGTGGTAATCTTACTATTGAGTGTGTAGGCATATCACCTCTTGAAATTTTCAATGCAATAATCAATACATCACCATTAGAAAAATTATCTCAACCCAAACTTAGTTTTCAACAACGTATAAATAAAGATACCTACCTCAATTCAATTACTACACTACGTAGGCATATTGCGGATGGTGATTGCTACGAGATCAATTTCTGTAATGAGGGTTATTGCGAATCTGCAGTTATTGATCCTGTTCAAGTTTTTAATGCACTCAATACACTTTCTCCGGCTCCGTTTGCAGCATATTACAGGCTCTATGATAAATATATGATGTGTGCCAGCCCCGAGCGCTATATTCGTAAACAAGGACAACATTTACTTTGCCAGCCAATAAAAGGCACTGCTCGTCGTGATGCAAATGAACTCAAAGACATTGAGATCAAAACAGCTCTGTATCACAATATTAAAGAACGGGCAGAAAATGTAATGATAGTAGATCTCATGCGCAGCGATTTAGCTCATACATGCATTCCCGGCACTATTCAGGTAGATGAACTATTTGGTATTTATACTTTTCCTCAAGTTCATCAGATGATCTCTACCATCAGCGGAAAACTAAAACCTGATACCCCGTTCACTGATGCCATTGGTTACTCATTTCCTATGGGTAGTATGACAGGTGCTCCTAAAGTAATGGTCATGCAACTGATAGAATTATATGAACAAAGTCGTAGGGAATTATATTCAGGTACAGTTGGCTACATCTCACCCCAAGGTGATATGGACTTCAATGTGGTGATACGTAGCTTGTTTTATAATGCTACCTCACAATATTTATCGTATCATACTGGTGGAGCGATTACATTCGATAGTGAACCGCAGCAGGAATGGGATGAAATGCGTTTGAAAGCTTGGGCATTAGAACGTTTATTTTCTTAATATTAAATATTGTTTTAATTAAATGTGTCTATCGGGTTATAATGATCAAATCAAATAGTTTGTCTATTCTTCAATACGCCCTATTGTTAATAAATGTCTATACACGCAAAGAGCTTGTTTTATTTATCAACTTTATTGATTTGTAGGCTTACATTACAAATTCAATAACACTACCTATTTGTATAATGTTGTACATTGCAGCTGCACTCGGTTATGTACATCACAATTTAATAGTTTAATTATATGCGCCATTTGCACTCCCTTCACTATAGAGAACATTTCAATACTTTTTTAAGCATTAGTTATGAATTTATTCATAGGCAATCTGAGCCTTGATTCAACAACGGAAGACCTACGTAATATCTTTTCTGAATTTGGTGAGATAGTAGTAGTGAGGGTAGTAATGGACAAAGATACCGGCATATCGCGTGGGTTTGGCTTTGTTGAATATGCTGATAAGTTTACAGCTTTCGATGCTATAGATGCAATTGACGGTACTTATTTACATGGAAATATCATTTCTGTTAAGGAGGCTAAAACCCAACCTAATGACCGTAAAGGTAGTGGCTCAAAAAGCTCTTTCAGAGGTCCATCAAAAGGCGGTGTTCCATCAAGAAGTGGACCAGCACCTACCAGAAGTACTGATTTACCATTACGCCCTCGTTTCAAGAGAAAATTAGACTAGATATAGCATTCAATACCATTGTGTATTGCTATATTTTTTTCTTATTTACTTCTAAGCTTTTTGCTTGTAACAAACTTGCAATGCTCTCAAATTGCTGAGTGATTTGTTTCTCAGATTTAGCGGTTATTTTCTCAAAAATATTCAAGGATACATTCATTTTGTTGCTCTCCATATGTGAGTCCCAGGATGCATGTGCTGTACCATTTATGAGTATTGTTCCTAATCCATTACCACCTGTAGCACCCAGTGCTCCATATATATGTTGTTGCATATCTGGGCTTACAAATCGTTGCCTGCCATCTGGAGCATAACCCATAGTGTAAGTATCCCATTGTGGAAGGATATCAATAGTGTCAATTTTTGATAATTGATGTTTTTCGAAAGCACTAAGGTCATTTGTTAGTAATAGATATTTGTCGCCAATATCAGTGGTATCGTGTGCTGCAATAGCAGTTTTTGCTCTGCCGGCTGAAACTCCTGCCCACCATTGAAAGTCTTTAATTCTTATCGGGCCAAATGCTTGCATATATGCAGATGCTAACCATTGCAAAGCTTTGTCTGGGTCTTCTTTTACAAAGCTCTTTTTAGCCCATGCATCGGTAGTAATATAAGAAAGTATATTGGATCTTAGACTTGCAGAACCCACTCTTAGCATATCGCCTTCAAAGCACATACGATTCAAGAGAAACTTGATTGCCTCTTCGGGTATACTTACACTTTGTTTCAATTCTGATACAGTGAAAGGTTTCTTGCAAGTAGCTAAAAGTTCCTTACGCCATTGTTGGTACTTAGTGCTTGGTATCTTATCTCCGGCACCGTATCTTTTTTCCCAACAAGGGTCATCTGCAGCTGGTATAGTAGCAGCAAATACCAAGGGGGCTATCTCTGTGGCCTGCATGTGAACAGATAGTCGCATAGCTGGTATGCGCAAAACATTCTTCTTGGTATCTAACGATTGAAAGTCTTTTTCTGTCAGCGTCTTTATTCTTGCCAAGAGAGATAAAGATGCAGAAGGATGCCAGCTATATACACCCACTATATCTTTCAATACTTGCATGGCATCATTACCTTGCTTATTAAGAAACTGACGAGTATATGACCAAGAACTGATGTGTAAGATGTCAGGCATTATTATGCACCAAATTGTGAAAGGTGATGATCGAAGTGTTTATATTGGCTATGTCCCCATTCCAAATCTGTTAGTTTACCGAACATTGGGTGCACTTTATCACTTACATTATCAGGTGTAAAGCGATTTAGCATAGCTAGAACATGCTGTTTTTGAGTATCGAAATCCTGCTCTGATTCAACCATCAACTCTTTAGGAGTAAACAGGTTTTTCTTAAAAGGCTTTGGCCCAACAACATTACTTTTAAATAAGGGTCCCAATATTTTATTCATGAATGTTCCGGCTGGTTTGGGATTTGTAAGTGCCAGTCCTAAAGGAATGCTCACGTGTTTAAGCATTTGAGCTACATCCATCTTGCCCCATTGTCTTTGGGTTTGAGAGGTCAAAGATTGTACTCTACGGATGATCTCTTGTTTAGTGGTTTGGTCAAATAGGCTTTTCATGATTTTTTCTTTGGTTTTATGATCAATACAGATATGTTGATAATAGGTTTAAAATTACGATCTTTTTTAATGAGCTGCCAATATTGTGATCTAAATAAAAGAACCCCATTACTATATATAGTAATGGGGTTCGAAAAATGAATAGTGAGTATTATTTATTGATCACCACTTTCTTATTGAATACAACTCCATTGATAGTAATGGTTGCTGTATAGATACCTGCACTCAGGTTTCTGGTGCTTACGAATACCTTATTGTTGTTAGTGCCCTCGAACTCGTTAGTGAATACGGTACGACCTTGTACATCCAGTATCTTAACTAAGATAGGTTTAACAAAATTCTGGTTGAATTGAATATCGAATGAACCATTGTTAGGGTTAGGTACGATATCTATAGCATTTACATCCAAATTGTTCAATTCTTCAATACTTACAGGATTGTTTACATGTACTGTATCAGAGTATACTGTAGAAGTACAGCCATTATAACTTACTGTTAGTGTGATGGTTTTTGTACCAGGGGTATTCCAAACTACAGATTGTGGACCTTGTGTAGTACCACCCGGTGTAGCTACACCACCACCAAAATTCCAGGTGTAGGTAGCACTAGCAGGTGCATTACCCGTATAAGTTACTATATCTGCTATGTTATTGGTAGTAATATGGGTAGCCACTGAGAATGTAGCTGTAGGGGTAACATTGGACACTGAGAAAGAAGTACCGTTGCCACAGTTATTGACACCGTTTACTGTAATAGTAGCAGGTGCAGTACCTACTGTAAGTGTAATAGAGTTAGTAGTGCTGGTACCGCTCCAACCTGTACCGGATACTGTCCATAAATAGCTGGTAGCATTTGGTACTATAGGTGTGGTAACTGTAATAGTGCTACCGGAACATAATGTAGTAGGAACATTGATTGCAGTGTCAGCATCCGGTAATACAGCTAAATGAGAAACAAAAGTATCAGCAGCACCTGTACCACAAGCATTGATACCTTGTACAATGATGAGTGCAGAGTCTGTACCAACAGTAGCATTCAGTGTGCTGGTAGTGCTGGTACCTGCCCAACCTGTACCTAGTGCTTGCCATATATAAGATGTAAGCGTAGCAGGGCTGGCAGTATACGTAGCTGTAATAGTGCCAGGACAAGGCGCTGTAGTTGTAGTGATGGTAGGGGCTGCAGGAACAGTAGCAGGAGTAACATTGAAAGTAAATGTGCTACTAGAGCCACATGAGTTTTGTGCAGAAACTGTGATAGTACCCACACCTGTACCAGCAGTGGCAACAAGACTACTTGTAGTGCTGCTACCGGTCCAACCTGTACCCGACACTGTCCAAGTATAAGCATGAGCGCCAGTGTCACTAGGCGCTGTATATGTAGCATTAGCGCCTATGCATGGTGCAGCAGGCAATGGAGAAATAGTAGGTGTAAGAGGAGTAGGGCAGATAACATAATGAGCCCACCAGGTATCCCAGTTATTAGCAGAAGTATATGAACATTCTTGTAATGTCCAGAAGTCGGCATCATTTCTAGGGTCTACACAAGTACCTGAGTAATCACCCCATCTGTTCTCACCACCACCAAATGTTTGGTAGTAAGAGGTTTGACCAGCTCTGAACATGTGTAATGGTCTGATAGAGTCAATAGGGTCTGTATGAGAATGAAAGCTATAAGCACAGCTAGGATGTATAGCAGATGAGAACATAGTATAACCTATCAATGCATCATCGTACTGATTTACGGCTATAGAAGGGAAAGCATAAAACTGTGCAGCCGTAGGATCATCGATCTTACCTATTTGTAAAGGAATCCCTGTAGTATCTATCTGCCACCACATAATTGCTGTTCTGTTAGGAGCAGCTACCGGTAAGAAAGCATTATAAGAGCACCATAGTCTACCATTTCTATGAACGCAGTTATTGATACGATCATCGTTGTTCTGTATCTTATTGGTAGTGCCTAATTGTGGTGCGAAATCGCCTCCGCCATTTCCATTACCACCCCAATGCAATGCTGTTGAGGTAGAATAACCAACAGATGTGAGGGTTTCTGAACCCACATTACCCGCTATTTTCCATAGTTTCAGCTGACCGTTTACACCATTATAATTTTCAATACAAAACAAACTTCCGCGAGTGGTATCATAAGTTAGTGCTGGACAAAGAGTAAAGGCATTTGATTGTGTCTTTATTGTCGGGGTAATTGTAGGTGGGCCTGCAAGAATAGCAGCTTTGCTAAAAATATAAACTTGTGCACCTACACCATTCCCAGAAGTATTTGAGAAAAGGTTTCCTGCCGCAACGATCCATTTTTTATTGAAACCGATGTTGGTAAAATCTAACCAGTTGGCACCAGTATTATCTACCAGTAC
>JBAWXE010000036.1:0-23863 GCA_037144255.1 Bacteroidota bacterium
GGTAGATAGAGGTGTATATATAATATATAAGACAGGAAAATGAGGTATTGAATTGAAAGGTTATCCCGAATCGAGTTCGGGGCTTCCCCCCCAAATCTGTTTATTTGTTATTTGATGGTCGCATTTTTTTAGAAATTTTTATGGTTACACAAAAGTATAAGTTGTTGATTTTCATAGTTTTGTGACAATTCAAAGGTTACCCCGAAACGAGTTCGGGACTCCCCCGAATCTGTTTAATTTTTTTTTGATGGTCGCATTTGGGTTACACTGGGGTTTGATGGCTGATTGCAAATGCTCAGGAGATTTCTCTCTGCGATCGAAATGACTGCCTTGATGAATTACCGGTTTTACCGAATGATTACCGATCATTTACCGAAGAATTACCGACCCAATGCCGATTATTACCGATAGGAAACTGACATGTATTTTAATAATATTAATGCATTAGCCTACTGTACAAATATACGAAATGCAGGTAGGGGTTTCCAAATTAAGTTACCCACAAAATTAATATGTAATAAAATTTAAAAAATATGATTTTAAGTCATAAAATGAGTAATTTCGGAATCTGAAAAAACTTAAAAAACAGATAACGATGAAAAAACTCATTACATTATTTTCTGTGGCATTGCTGGGTATAAGTAGCAATGGTATTGCACAGATAACAACGCAAAATTTCGAGACAGCTGTAGCACCAGCATTACCAACTGGCTGGACTCAAACAGCGGCGGTATCACTTGTAGGTAATGACTCTACAGGATGGAAGACCGGAGATAGTACTGCATTAGGCAGTCCATCAGGTGGAGCATTTATGCCTCCTGCTCACACTCAATTTGTTGCAGTAAATGATGATAAATGGGGTGGTGCTAATAATACTAACTCATTATTGATGACCAAATCATTCAGCTTAACAGGTGTTACTAATGCATTTGTAAAATGCGATATGTATTATTTTGCAGGTAGTTATAATAATGTTAGTGAATCAATGACATTAGAAGCATCTACTAATGGTGGAACTACATGGACAGTATTGCAAACCATAGGTAGTAATACAATAAATGGTTGGCAAACACGTTACTTCAATATCTCCTCACTGGCTAACTCTGCCAACGTAATGTTAGGTTTCCGTTATAATGACGGAGGCGGATGGTTGTTTGGTGCAGCAATAGACAATTTTGTTGTTTATGTACCACCAGCAAATGATTTAGGTTTCATTTCAATCAAGCCTAACAGCAATACACCAACTAACTATGCATTGACTGGTAGCAATGTTACCTTCAGTGGAACAGTTACGAATTATGGTATCACACCTGTCAATTCATTCACTTTCACTTATCAACAAGGTACAAACGCAGCTGTTCCAACAGTTATCAATACTACAGCAGCGATCGCACCATTGGCATCTTACAACTTTACTGCAGCAGCTACACCATACACAATGCCAGCAATAGGTAATTATCCGTTCACTGCTGCTGTAACATTAGCAGGTGATGTGAATCAAACAAACGATACATTGCTTACTACATTAGTAGCTCCAAATTTCATGCCTAATAAGAGACTAACTTTTGAAGAAGGTACAGGATCATGGTGCGGATATTGTGTACGCGGTATCGTATATATGGACTCATTATGGTTCTTGCATCCGAATAATGTAAGCCCAATAGCTGTACATGATAACCTGAATGGTACGGATAATATGGCTATCAGTGCTTATGATAGTTATGTAACATCTAATATCAGTGGTTATCCATCAGTATTGGTAGATCGTCGTGAAGTGGCTGATCCAAGTCAAGTATTGCAAGTATATGATGCAGAGAATTCTTACTTCGGTTATGCAGATATCACATTGAGTGCAGCATCAACAGTATCTAATCAATTCTCTGTAACAGCTACTGTAAAACCAGCTATTAATTTGAATGGTGTTTATCATTTAGCTTTAGTACTTACTGAAGATAGCGTACATGGTACAGCATCTACATGGGGACAACATAACTATTATAGTTCTTCTTACACAGGTACTACTGCAGGAACATTAGTAGGTCAAGGACTTGATTATTACAATTTACCGGCTATTATCCCAGCAGCACAGATGTATTACAAATTTGTTGCTCGTTCTATAACTAATACAAAGGGTGATCCAAATACATTGCCAGGTAGTATGACAGCAGGAACTAACTATACACATACTTACACAGTGCCTTTGACAGTGGGATGGAAAACAACTAACATGCGTGCATTTGTAATGCTGATAGATTCTACTACCGGTCATGTATTGAACAGCAATTACGCTTCAGTTCCATTGGGTATCAGTAATGTAGCAGCAGGAGTACAAGGTTTCAGAATGTATCCTAACCCAACTACCAATGCTACAACTGTAGGTTTTGAACTGAAAAATGCATCAAATGTACAAGTTGAAGTATATGATGTAATGGGACGTGTAGTAGTTACAGCTGCTAACGAAACAATGTCAGCAGGACAACATTTTGTAAACGTATCTACAGCTAATTTGGCTGCAGGTATCTATACCGTTAAAATACAAACTGAGAACGGTAATGTAACTGACCGTCTTTCTGTAGTAAAATAATATAGATTTATTCAACTATGTAATAAGGGCTCCCATTGGGAGCCCTTATTTTTTTACAAATAATTGACATTATATATGACTATTTGTATTCCTGTTCAATAGGATAGGTATTTTAAAAAAAATGCTTTTTTCAGTTAAAATATTATTAATTTCGAACGCTCATTCTTAATGTAGTAAGGGCCTGAAAAGGCATTAAAAACAGCTTCAATGAAAAAAATCATTTCACTTAGCACCCTATTACTGAGTGCTTTTTGTTCATTTGCCCAACTTCCGGCAGGTAGTTTAGCACCTAATTTCACGTTCAGACCAATAGGTGATACATTACAAACATTGAACCACTATCTGGATTCAGGCAAAACAGTATTTTTATTTGTTGCTCCTACCTGGAGCCATCAAGCATGGACCTATCATCAATCCAGACAATTGGATACATTGTATAATTTGCATGGCCCGGTAAACAAGCCTGGTGTAGATCCATTGACCACTAATGATGTAATGGTATTCTATGTACAATCAGAACCTACTAATACATGGGCTCAACTGGTAGATACCGGAAACAGTACATTAGGTAGTGCTAATATTGAAACACCATACGCTACTTGCACTCAAGGTGACTGGTTAGCAGGAACTTATTATCCTACTATTGATACCATGTCATATAACAATACATTCTTGTCTCAATGGCATGTGAATTATTACCCTACGGTGTATATGATATGCAGAGACAGATTGGTATATGCGCTTCCTTCTCCTACCTATACTCAGGCATATCAGGCAGTATTGGCAGGATGTCCTAGTGCAGCGCCTACCGCAGTTAAAGATGCTAAGGTATTACCTTATAATGGAGCTGATTATTTCCTTTGCACACCCACACCAACAGTTCGTTTCCAAAACTATACAACAGGTGGAGTAGCCAGCAACATTACAGCAGCTACTATCAAAATATTCTCGAACGTTACACAAGTAGGTACTTTTAACTGGACAGCAGGCAGTTCTCCGGTAACATCATATAATA
The DNA here is from genome assembly GCA_037144255.1 of Bacteroidota bacterium. GTDB lineage: Bacteria > Bacteroidota > Bacteroidia > Chitinophagales > Chitinophagaceae > JBAWXE01. The sequence goes on from JBAWXE010000036.1 coordinate 3,600, forward strand.
TAGCTACAGTAAACATACCAGCAAGTGCATTTACTGCACCATCCTTACCATTGGGACCATATAAATTCACTGTTACAGTAGCAGGTGATGTGAATCCAACAAATGATGCAAGTCCTGACTCATTGTTCAAGATATACGCTCCTAACAATGCAGTGAACTTGACAGGGAATGTTGAAACTTTTCATGGTGCTTTACCTTTCAGATATACTATGACAGATGATGGATCTGTATTAGTAGCCAGTAACAGTAGCCAGTTTGCGGGAACCAATACTCCACAGAATGTTATTGGCTATAACCACCAAGCAGATACTGCATTAGCTTTCGATTTTTACCATTTTACTAACCCGGCTTCTGAGTTTGTATATGGCTATTATAACACAGCAAAAGACAATGCACTTTCGCTTCAGTTTGATTTAGCCTATGCTCAATATGATGCATCTAGTCAAGATTCATTATCAGTAATGATGTCTTACAATTGTGGAACAACGTGGAATGAAATATGGACAAATGGTGGATATTCTTTAGCTACTACTACACCAAGAGATAGTTTATTTATTCCAAAGGCTAGTGACTGGTGGCATATATCGATACCAATGACATCAACCATTGATACTAGTGTATCCAACACAGTATTTATTAAGTTCCGTGGAATATCTGCTCATGGTAATGCAGCGTATGTTGATAATATCAACCTGAGTACAACTAGCTCTGTAATTGATATTAACCATAATATTGTAAGTGCTGTGAGCATGTATCCTAATCCTGCCATGGAACAAACTACATTGCGTGTAACATTGGATCAGGCTACTGAAGTGCATGTAAGTGTTTATGATGTAATGGGACGTACAGTATACAGTACTAACAATGCAATGAACACAGGAGCTAATACGGTAAGTATCCCTACAGCTACATTTGCTGCAGGCACTTATTTAGTAAAAGTACAAGCAGGACAAGATGTATCAAATCATCGCTTGTCTGTGATCAAATAAGCAAAGTTTATCCAAAGATATTTTGAAAGCGGCTCCATTTTATGGAGCCGCTTTTCATTTATGCTATTCCACATATACCCATCATACAAGTATTTCTATCATATTTATCCGTCATTTTGCTATAGAACAGCTGAAAGCCAATATGGTAAAGGATATTAGTTATTCACAATTGTGCATTACTTTTTGACCATAAGTAAGCGAGCTGTACTAATTTCGATAGAGAAAATAGCAACTGTAGCACGATGGATATCGAACAATTAATGCCCCACGTAGAAGCTCTGATCTTCGCCAGCGAACGCCCACTTACCCAGATGGAAATGATCGAAATGTTAGGTCAGGCCCTGGAAGAGATCATAGAAGGTGAGCGGATATCTACCTGTGTAGATGCGATACGCGAAAAATATGAAGCAGAGTACTATCCGTTCCAACTAAGAGAAATAGGTGGAGGATATCAATTCCTGACCAAAACAGCCTACCATAAGACCGTATTGCAACTGAACGGAGATAAGCATATCAAAAAGCTATCTGCGGCAGCTATGGAGACACTGGCCATCATTGCATACAAGCAACCCATTACTAAAAGTGAAATTGAGTATATACGTGGTGTGAGTGCCGACTATTCTATGCAAAAATTGCTGGAAAAGGAACTTATAGTCATCACCGGACGTAATGAAAATGCTGTAGGAAAGCCATTATTGTACGCTACTTCTAAGAATTTCATGGATTATCTGGGTATCAACAACCCGGGAGAATTGCCACAATTGAAAGATATTACCAATATAGATATTGTAATGCCAACTGCAGGATCTGAGGCAATTCCTCAGGCTGAAGGTGTACTCATAGTAGCAGAAGATGGCAGTTTGCTGGAAACAGATGCCACTACTACTGAGTAATTGAAGATGTGTTTGATTAATAAGTATGGGGTTGCGCTACGGTGCAACCCTAATTTTTTATATGAAAGATGATAATATTTCCATTTTTATGCGAAACTTACTCTTAATGGACATACAGAATGTACTTTTGTAGTATTAAATCATTTTCATGAAAGGCGCTTCTCTTCTTTTATTTCCTGTTTTGTTTTGTGTATTGATCGCGCAACAAGCGGATGCAAAAAAAAGTAATGATAAAAAAGTCATCAAACAACTGAAGGCTGACATAGGTTATCTGGCATCAGACTCTTTAGAAGGCCGTCGGACAAGTACTGTGGGTGAACGCAAAGCTGGTGACTATATCATCAGTGTATATGAGAAGGAAGGCATAGTAGCGTATAAAGGAGTTTATCGTTATCCATTCAAATTTGTTTATGGTAAAGAGATAGCAGCATCTACACAGATTCGCATCAATGGTAATGCCATGCATATAGGAAAAGATGTGTTCCCAATGCCATTCAGCGAAAGTAAAAAAGCTGCCAGTGATGCCATACCGGATGTGCCGGAGCAAGGTAATGTATGGGTACTGCCATTGTACCAAAGTAAAGACGAGGCAGATGATGCACACTTCGACTGGGAAAAGTATGTCTATGAAAAAAGCAAAGATGCGCTGAAACAAGGAGCTACAGGAGTATTATTCTATGATAGTTATGGCGCTAAATACACACCAGAATTCAATGGAAGATCTGAAAATGAGACCATCAATTTACCTGTTGCTTTTGTAGGTTATGAACCTTATCAACAATACGTGAGTAATAAAGGTAGTATACCTATAGAACTCAATCTTGCTATCAAAAAAACAGATCGTGTTGGTACTAATATTGCTGCCTATTTAGATAATGGAGCCAAGTATACAGTGGTGCTGGGTGCGCATTACGATCATCTGGGTTATGGAGAAGATGGAAGTAGCTTGTATGGTGGAAAAGCAAAATTGATACATAATGGTGCTGATGATAATGCAAGTGGGACGGCAGCATTATTGCAAATGGCATCGTGGCTAAAGAAGAGTAAGAAACTACATACCTATAATTACCTGTTCGTAAATTTCTCGGGCGAGGAATTAGGTTTGTTAGGTTCTAAGGCTTTTGTAAAGGATTTGGGGATAGATAGTAACCAGATAGCTTACATGATCAATATGGATATGGTTGGCCGCCTAAATGATAGTACACATGCGCTTACATTAGGAGGTATTGGTTCATCGCCTGTATGGGCAGAATTACTTAAAACCCCTAATCCTTATTTTAAAGTGAATCTGGATAGTGCAGGTATAGGTCCATCAGATCATTCATCCTTTTATCAGGTAGGTATTCCTGTATTATTTTTCTTTACTGGTACACATAGCGATTATCATAAACCAAGTGATGATGCGGATAAGATCAATTATATGGGCGAAGCGAAAGTGATGCACTATGTATATGACGTAGTATCAACATTGAATGATATGCCTAAACCAAAGTACACAATTGCTAAACAAAGTACTGTAGGTAAGGTGCGTTTCAAGATCACCTTAGGTATCATGCCTGATTATTCTTACCAAGAAAATGGGGTACGTGTAGATGGTTTAACAGAAGGTAAACCTGCCAGTAATGCGGGTATAGTAGCCGGAGATATCATCATACAACTGGGTACCGACAAAATCAATGGTATGCAAAGCTATATGGAGTCTCTGAGCCACCTGAAGGCTGGCGATAAGACGGAAGTGAAAGTACTACGCCAAGGCAAGGAAATAAGCTTACCTATTGAATTTCCTAAGAACTAGGCCTCTAGGGTACCTGTTTCGGTTTGATGAGTATATAATTTTGCATAACGACCGTTCAGGCGCATCAGTTCATCATGCGTGCCTTGTTCTGTGATTTTGCCATCATCCAAAACCAATATCTTATCAAACACCCAACTAGTAAAAATGCGGTGAGTTATAACAATAGTGGTCTTGTCTAGCAGATATTCTTTCAAGTTTCCCAAAATGTTCTTTTCGGTCTGTGTATCTACCGCAGAGAGGCACTCGTCCAATATCAGTAGTTTGCTGTTCTTAAGTAAAGCACGAGCCAATACCATGCGTTGTTTTTGTCCACCTGATAACATGACACCACGCTCGCCAATAATAGTCTCATATCCTTTAGATAAAGAGGCTATGTCTTTTTCAAGGTCTGCAAGTTGCGCAGCATGTTTTACTTCAGTTTCTGTAGTATTGTAACTGCCAAACCTGATATTATTGAATACAGTATCAGAGAACAGGAAAGCCTCTTGTGGTGTGTAGCCTATTTGTCTACGCATAGTTTGCAGATCGAACTGCTTTATATTGATACCATCCAATAATACATCGCCTTGAGCTACATCGTACATGCGCAATAGCATATGTGCCAGAGTGGATTTTCCGGAACCTGTCTTACCAATAATAGCGATCTTTTGCCCGGGCTTTATACTGAGTGAAAAATCCTGCAATGCTTTGATACCGGTATGAGGGTATACAAAACTCACATGGCGGAATTCTACTCCACCTTGTAATGTATGTTCAATAGCATTTTCAGGACTTACTATTTCCGGTTTTGTTTTTAGGAATTCGTCAATTCGGTGCTGAGAAGCTCCTGCCCGTTGTATCATAGATATTACAGAGCCGATACTAGATATAGGGAACATCAGCAAATTGATATAGTATACGAACTGTACTATATTACCAACTGTAACCTTGCCATGTATGGCCAAATAGCCACCTATCAAAGTGGTACTTAGAAAACTAAGTCCTATGAACAAGTTCATGGTAGGGAAGTAGATAGCCTCTGTAATAGACAGATTGATAGTGCTTTTTCTATAACCTTCAGATGTGTTATTGAAGAAGCGAAGCATATTGCTTTCCTGCACGAAAGATTTGATAACACGTATACCTGAATAGGTTTCTTGTGCAGTAGTAGTGAGGTCGGATAGTTGTGCTTGTATCTTTTCGCTTTTACGAAAGATGATCTTATTTACATAATAGATAGAATAAGCCAGTAAAGGCATAGGTGCAAGTACATATAATGTCAATTGTAAATTAACACTCAGCATACCCCAAACGCACAACACAGTAAGCACGACCATATTGACAGCATACATAATGGATGGCCCTGTATACATACGGACACGCGATACATCCTCTGCCATGCGGTTCATGAGATCGCCGGTAAAATGTGTTTTGAAAAATTGTGTATGTAATTGTTGATAGTGGCTATATACTTCATTTTTTTGGTCATATTCTATGAGGCGAGACATTACAATGATCGTTTGTCTCATAAAAAACATGAATATACCTCGCAGCAAAGCCAGTCCTAAAAGCCAAAGACCTGTTCTGAATACAATAGCAAACAGTTTGGTCTGTTCTTCCTTGGGCATTGGGGTACCACCCATAGGGTATTTGGTAAGCGATTTTTGTACACTATCCAATACATCGCCCATTACCTGAGGTGCCATTACTGCGAATTTGCTGGATAATGTAACAAACAATATCCCCAGCAGAAAACGCCACTTATACTTAATTAAATATTTATTGAGAGAAACCAGATGTTTCATAAGATGCAAAGGTAGTAGTTGTAGCTACTTATTACCTCAATTCGTACTGATACTTAGATAACCCTAGTCTATATTCATGAAAAAACAATATCAATGTTAAAATTGCCTTTGTGACTCAATGGTTATATACTATGCGCATTATTAAACTATTTTTACCACAAATACTTAAATACATGAGAGTAGCAGTTGTGGGAGCAACTGGCCTTGTAGGTACAGCTATGTTGCGCATACTGGAAGAAAGAAATTTTCCGATCACAGAATTGTTACCTGTGGCCTCTGCCAAGTCTGTTGGCACTAAAATCACTTTTAAAGGTACTGAACATACTGTCGTATCTGTTGATGAGTCTATTGAGTGTAAACCACAATTAGCTTTGTTTTCAGCAGGTGGTACTACTTCGTTAGAACTGGCACCACGTTTTGCAGCTATAGGTTGTCGTGTAGTAGATAATTCATCAGCATGGCGCATGGATCCTGATAAGAAGCTGGTAGTACCTGAAGTAAATGGACATACACTTACGAAATATGACTTAATAATTGCTAATCCTAATTGCTCTACTATACAAATGGTGATGGTATTACAACCTTTGCATCTACGTTATGGAATCAAAAGAGTAGTAGTGAGCACATACCAGTCTGTAACAGGTACAGGACAAAAAGCAGTTTACGAATTGTTTGATGAACGAGCAGGTGGTAATGGGCATGGTGTATATCCCTACCCTATAGATCTGAATGTGATACCTCATATAGATGTATTCCAAGAAAATGGCTATACCAAAGAAGAAATGAAAATGGTACTAGAAACCTGCAAGATACTGGGTGATGATAATGTACGTGTTACTGCTACTACTGTGCGTGTGCCTGTAATGGGTGGGCATAGTGAGAGTGTGAATATTGAGATGATGCAGGATTTTGCAGAAGAGGATGTAAGAACATTACTGGCATCCAAACCGGGAATAGTGGTAGTAGATGATCCTAAGGCCAATCAATACCCTATGCCATTATTTGCAGAAGGTAAAGACGAAGTTTTTATAGGTCGCATTCGCCGTGACTATTCACAGGCTAACACTCTTAATTGCTGGATAGTATCTGACAATCTGAGAAAGGGTGCTGCCACTAATGCCATACAAATAGCGGAATACCTGAATGCTCAAGGATGGTTGTAATTGTCTCAATTCACTACTTATAAAAAGAAAGCCATTCAATTGAATGGCTTTCTTTTTTATCCGATCTTTTCTACTCGCTTTTCGTGCCTGCCGGCTTCGAAGGCAGTACTGAGAAATACGTTTGTGATATGCTTAGCCTGTTCTACCGAAGTGTAACGTGCCGGAATACAAACAATATTAGCATTATTATGCTGTCGTGCCAGAGAGGCGATCTCTGCTATCCAGCATAGGGCTGCACGTATACCGGCATGTTTATTAGCTGTGATACAAACACCATTGGCGCTGCCACATAACAATATACCTACGCCTGCATTGCCCTCTGCTACCATAGTAGCTACCGGGTGCGCATAATCGGGATAGTCTGTGCTATCTAGGCTATGTGTGCCCTTGTCTTCTACCTTCCATCCATCAGCTATCAGGGCAGCCTTTATTACTTCTTTATATTCAAAGCCTGCATGGTCAGACCCTATGGCCAGTGGCAATTGCTTATTGAAAACTGTTGTTCCCATAATTATGCATTTTCGCGTTCTGCTTGTCTCTTTTTTCTTTGATTTACTGCCCTTACACTTATGGCAATAGACATTTCATACAAAATATACAAAGGAATGAATACTAAAAAACAACTGAACCAGTCCGGAGGAGTAATTACCTCTGCTATGATGAGTAATATCAAAATGGCATATCTCCTCTTATCGCGCATCAGCTTGGGTGTCAATATACCTGCACGCGAAAGGAAATATACAACGATAGGTAATTCAAATATGATACCCATGCCCAATATCATATCATTCATGGTATCATAATAATTATCCATCGTAATGATATTCTGGAATGAGGCGCTGAGCTGATAACCGGCAAAGAAATTGATGGTGTACGGAACAATGATATAATAAGAGAACAAGATTCCTGTAAAGAATAATAGGGTACACCAGAATACGATACCTCTGGCAGATTTGGCTTCTCTATCTTTCAGTGCAGGGCGAATGAATTTCCATATTTCCCAGAATACATATGGGAATGCTATGATAAAGCCCAATAAAAATGATACTGAGAAACTCATGATGAATTGCCCTGCCAATTCTGTATTCTGAAACTTAAGATTAATTGCTCCCAGACACAGTGAATCGATATGCAATACTTTACCCAGCCAGCACAACCATTTATAAGAAATGAAATCAGATTTTGCGGGAGCGAGTATGATGTGCTCAAATATCCACTCTATCTTAATGAAGACAAATATGGCCGCAATAATAACAGCAATAAGTCCACGTACGATATGCCAACGCAGATCTTCTATATGATCCATGAAGGACATTTCGCCCAGCGGGTTCTTTTTACTACTAATGAAGTTTCTTAGGAAGCTCAATTTTTTTTTTCAGTTACAGGCTGGCAAAGTTAGCTAAATAACCTTTTGATGGGTCTATTTACATGAATACTAACAAAGCTTTATGCGCGATTAGTCATATAAATAAAAACAGCAGGTAAAATACCCGCTGTTTTAAAAGAATGGGTTAGTAAATACTATTTTTTATATACCTGCACCAGGCATGTATAATTTTGTAATTTTTCTATTTGTTCTTCACGGCTAAGGCGGGCAATTTTATTGGTCTTAGGTAAATGCAGACTCAGTGCTTTAGGCATAGAGTGTAGCAATTGTACCAATGCCTTAGTACTTACTGCATAAGTAGTTCCTTCGGTTTTGGTTTCCTTACCGGTGATGATACCTAATATATTGCCTTTGCTATCTACTATAGGGGCACCACTTTGGCCGGGATTAGCAGGTAGTTCCAAACGATACTGCATAGAGTCTCCTTCAAAACCATTTCTGGCACTTATATAACCTTCATTATATACTATATCATCCTGTGGGAAACCAAGTGTATATACGCGTGCACCTAAACTAGCCTTGCTGCTGGCAAATGTATAAGGTACTTCACCTTTGCCGAATCTGAAACTTCTGTCTTCTATTTTCAGTATGGCTATATCATTTGTAGGTTCAGAGGCTATAACATAAGCTTTCATTTCTCTGCCATCCTGTGTTTGTATATATACAGAGTCAGCACCCTCCGTTACGTGGTTATTGGTAACTAAATAACCATCATTACTGATAGCAAATCCCGTACCACTATATCTGGCACGTGGTGCAGCTGGTGTAGCTTGCTTTTCGCTATTGATGTTTTGTATCAGCTGGTTTTGAGAACGTTTGATCGTTTCTATCTCGCGGCGTAACAGGCTGTACTGAGAAGAAGTACCTTTTTTATCATCATGGTGCATCATCCAGCCGCTTACTAATGTAGTAAGCAAAGCTATGCTGGCAGCTATAGAAGCTGTGCGCCAATGTTGTGATACAAAAGAAATGATTCGTGTAGGGATACTCTTAGCAGCGTTAGCTTCGATGTCCTTCAGCATGATGCCGAATTTCTGTTGCTTGCCACTCTCAGTCAATGCTTTGAGCATATTTACAGATTCATGAAACTCAGTAGCAAAATTACTATCCGTTTCTAAACGTTGTTGTAATACACTTTGTTCTGCAGCCGTTAGTGTTCCCGACAAATGCGCTTCAGCTAATTCCCAAATATTATTGTCTATAGACATAATTCCCTTACCATTTGGCCTGTACACCATAGAATAATTTTCTTAGGCGTGTCAGGCATTTATATTTTTGTGTCTTGGCATTATCCGGATTAGTGTATCCAAAATCTGCCGCTATTTCCTGCATGCTTTTATCTTTATGATAATAAGCCTGTAATAAAGATCTACATGGTTCTCCCAGTTGTTCCATGGCAGCATACAACTGTTCGTAGTGTGCTTCCCGTTCGTGGTGAGAGGTAATATCATCTTCATAAGCCAATTCAGCCGGATCATCGCTTTCTCCACTTTCCGGCAATGAGCTCGGTTGTTTTTGCAACTGTTGTATCTTTTTATACCACAAATGCTTGCTAACTGCAAACAGGTAGGTACCGATACGGCATGTCAACCTGAAATCCTCACTTTGTGCTTTTTCGAACAAAACCACCATTGCCTCCTGAAAAATGTCTTCAGCATCGGCTACAGTACCACCATGATTATTGATCCAGTGTACTACTATATTATGGTGTTGCTTATAAACACTTTCTGTAGCGGCCCTTTTTCCGGCTGCTAATTCACTTAGTATCTGCTGCTCTGTGTTTAAAGAAGTATGCACTTATTAATGCTTTTTTATGCAAAAAGTAACCCAATAGGGGCAAAAATCTCCCTAAAGCTACTCATTTGGGGGTCTTTACGCTAAAGATACACATCAAATATTATTGTCTAAATACGCTTGACACATATTAATTTATTCTAAATCAAAAATATTTTTTAGAAATCGGGTTACCTTTTTCTCATTCCGGTATAAATGAGTAACCTCTAAAAAAATCAATAAGATGAAATTTGTAAAATTCGGAATCTTCGCCCTGACAATGGGTCTGTTCGTTGCATCATGTGGTAGCAGCGAAAACAAAGAAAACACTCCAGCTAACGATTCAGCTGCAATGGCTCCAGCTGCTGCTCCAGCTCCAGCTGCTGCTCCAGCTAACGATTCAGCTGCTAAGGCTGCTGCTGCAACTACAGCTGCTCCTGCTGCTGAAGCTGCTCCTGCTGCTGCTCCTGCTGACGCTAAGAAAGCTGACGCTAAAGCTGCACCTGCTGCTGATAAGAAAGCTGACGCTAAGAAAAAATAATTTCTTAGTCAGATATTATTTGAAAGGGCGATACCATCGGTATCGCCCTTTCTGTTTTATTTCGGTATCATTTTATCCTCTAGTATTGTTTTATTCTTATGTGCAAATTGGATTGCATATGTATGGCAATATTGAATGGGACATGTGACAAAAAAAGAGAACGGGCAAATGAATGGTTCAAACCATTTATTTGCCCGTTGTAATAAATGTGATATAATTACTTATTGTTTCTGGATCCTGATCATGTGCGTATCTCCATTGCTGTAATTGAATTCCAGCATATAATTTCCTGGCGCTATGGCATCTAAAGATACATTGTTGTTTTCTGCTAATATTGTTCCGTGTAATACGGTGTTGCCAAACACATCTAACATTCTATATGCAGCTGTCTCTAATACATTATCTATATGCAATATATTAGTAGTTGGGATAGGATATACCAACACAGCATTGTTGCCTGCTACTTGGTGAATACCTGTAGCAGTTATCACTGTCATATTCATTGCATTGCTCGATGCGATGGCATTGTTGTTGCATGCACCGTCGTTGGTCACTTCGCAAGAAATAACATCTGAATTTTGTAATGCGTTATCTGTATAAGTATTTGTACCGGTACCTACATTGTTACCATTCTTTTTCCACTGATAGAATGGATTAGTACCACCATTCAGTGCAGTAGCTGTAAAAGTTACAGCTGTACCTGCTGCAATATTAGTACCTACATTAGATGCAATAGTAACAGATGGAGTTACTGCTACACAAGATACATAGCGCAATCTGTTGTTGAAGAAATCTGCAATTATAACATTGCCTTTCCCATCAGCTACCACATCTTCAGGTACATATAGGGATGCAGCGAGTGCCGGCCCATTATCACCGCCAAATCCCGATACTCCGTTACCGGCCAGTTTAGTGATCTTTCCTGTTGCATCAATCTTACGTACACTTTCGTTATACAGTTCAGTAACATACACATTGCCCATAGCATCTACAGCTACACCCGATGGGTTATGCAATTCTGCAGACAAAGCTGGTCCGCCATCTCCTGTACAGCCTGCTACGCCTGTGCCTGCTATAGTTGTTATGATACCATTAGTATTGATCTTACGTATGTATTGATAATCTTGTTCTGTAAAGTAAATATTACCAGCCAGGTCTGCTGCTATTCCTAAGATGCCACCTACACGTGCATTTACCGCTGGTCCATTATCTCCTGTATGCCCGACTGTACCATCACCGGCTATAGTAGTAATGATACCCGCCACATCTATTTTACGAATGCGGTTATTATCATTATCTGAAAAATAAATATTACCGTAATTATCTAATGTGATGAATGATAATGAAGATAACTGAGCATCGGTAGCAGGGCCATTATCGCCGCTAAAGCCGGGAATACCTGTACCGGCTATGGTAGTAATATTACCTGCTGCATCTACTTTTCTGATACGGCCGTTACCACCATCTACGATATATATATTGCCCATAGCATCTACCGATACATCCGTAGGCTGTAATAATTGGGCTGCAGTTGCTGGTCCATTATCTCCACCAAATCCAGCCATGCCGTTTCCTGCTATTGTTGTAATGATACCTGCCGTATCTACTTTACGTATGCAATGATTATTGTTATCGGCGAAATATATATTGCCAAAATTGTCCATTGCCACGCCGTAAGGATTGTTTAGATCCGCTGATACAGCAGCTGCATTGTCACCACTATAGCCCGAATTGCCGGTACCTGCAATAGTATTAATTACTTGTGCTTGCGTTGGTTGGGAAAAGCATAAAGTTGCAAGTGTAATAGTGGTAATAACTGTTCTGAATTGTTTCCGGTGTTTCATGGTTCTGTTTTGTTAAAGTTGTTGTATTAGATGATATATAGGGCAGAATTTCCTTTTAAAGATAAAGACATAAAGAGGGATATAGTAAACAATTCATGATGCGTTAACGTCTCTTTTACATACAGATAACAAGTGCCAATGACATGTTAACGAGACACTAACATTTAGAATTTTAAGAATAATTATTCAAACAACCTGAGTATTTCATACTCAAGCTAGTAATTCAAATGTAAGTAGCTAAGTATCAGAATGATCATTGTTTTCAGAAATGATCAATTAGATACATGTTACTTTCGGACCGAAATATAGAGTGTGTGGAAATGATAAAAGCTGCAGCCGGCAATGCTATAGATAATGTTGCAAAGCTAGGGACTATGCTACAAATACAACAAAAATAATGTACTTTTATTTCGTATATTATACTATTCCTTACCTGCTAATACAATTACGATCTCTCCTTTAGGAGCATGGCTTTCGTAATGTTTAGCAACTTCTTCAAGAGTACCTTTTCTAGTCTCTTCAAATATTTTAGTGAGCTCACGGCACACTGCTACCTGACGATCTGCACCCATAAAAGTAGCCAGCTCTGTTAATGTTTTTACTAACCTATGCGGAGACTCGTATAGTATGATAGTACGTTCTTCTTCAGCCAGTTGTTTCATCATAGTTTGTCTGCCTTTCTTTACGGGTAGAAAACCTTCGAATACAAAACGGTTACTGGGTATGCCTGATTGTACCAATGCGGGTACGAAGGCTGTAGCACCCGGTAAACACTCTACCGGTATATTATTGCGCAGACATTCGCGTACTAGTAAAAACCCGGGATCGGATATTCCCGGTGTACCTGCATCTGTTATTAGGGCATAGGTCTTACCTGCTTGTAGTTGTTCTACTAGATATGTAAGTACTCTATGTTCATTATGTTGATGGTAAGGGGTAAGCTGTTTTTGTATATTATAATGTCGCAGCAATACTGCACTGGTGCGGGTATCCTCACATAGTATGCCGTCAGCTTGTTTCAATATCTCCACCGCACGATATGTGATATCGCCTAGGTTACCTATGGGTGATGGTATAAGATACAAGCGCAAATGATGAATGATTTTAAAAACTTACCCTAAATGAAACAGCGAATAATTATCCTTCTGTTAATGTGAAATCAAATGCTTCCATTACCTGATTGGCCAATAATTTCTTACAAGCGTCTTGTGTAAGTTGTTGTGCTTCTTCTTTGTTGGCAGCATCTATATTCAGTGTGATGTGCTTACCAATACGCACGTCATGTACCTGGCTAAGTCCTAAGTTATGCAAACTGTTATTCACTGCTTTTCCCTGAGGGTCCAACAATTCTTTCAATGGCATTACGTTGATATGTGCTGTGTATTTCATACTTGTTCCGGTTGTTTGTAAATAAAAGATAACAAAATGTATAGAATGAATGCGATAGGTATAGCAGCGATCTTAAGTACAGGTATAGCAACAGCAGTTACTACTATCAATACTACTTGTGGCCATACATATTTCATCTGCCATTTACTAGGCATCAGTTTTATAAAACGGATCTTTGATACCATCAGCCAACATAAAATAGCGATGATAAGTAGCAACATCCATTTGCTCTGCATATGAGAGCCAATATTAAATGGGTTGTAAAAATTAATCAGTGGAAAAGATGCTATAAATAAACCTACAGCAGGTATTGGCATACCGGTGAAACCTGTGCTTTGCTGATCAGAAGTAATATTGAAACGTGCCAGTCTTAGTGCTCCGAAACTTGCTATCAGGAAAGCCGGTGCGGTCATCCACATACTGGCATCCATTGCATTAGGTTCGCTCATATTGGCACCCCATAGCATTTTGAACAGTATCATGGATGGTGCTACCCCAAAAGAAACAAGGTCTGCCAATGAATCCAGGTCCTTTCCAATAGGGGAAAACACCCTTAATGCTCTGGCTGCAGCTCCATCCAATAGGTCGCAGATGGCAGCTATGAAAATGAATATACCTCCCAGATACGCTTGCTCTGTACCCGATACCCAATAACTTTCACCATTTACATTGGCCAGATATGGCTGCGAATTCAAAATGAATGCAATGGCTATACACCCGCAGAACAGGTTCGCTAATGTCAACAGGTTAGGTAAGTGCTTCATGAGGTATCAAAAGTAGCAATCTTGAGGGAATGTGGAAAATGTAAGCGCTTCCATTTCAAATAAAAAACCCGAAGCATATGACATGCTTCGGGGTAAATATGTAGTATTTCTATTATTCAGGACAAACCAGCCTGAAACCATTACCATGTATATTCACTATTTCCACAGCTGTATCTTCTTTCAGATACTTACGCAGTTTGGCTATGTAAACATCCATACTTCGTCCGTTGAAATAGGTATCGCTACCCCAAATACGTTTTAGTGCATTTTCACGTGGCAACAGATCATTTTTATATTCGCTCAGCATCAGCAACAATTCATTTTCTTTAGGAGATAATGTATGTACATCACCATCCAGATCTAAAGTGCGCAATTTGCTATTGAATTTATAACGTCCGATATTAAAGTCTATCTGTGCATGTTGTTTTTCCTGTAATTCCTGATTACGTTTCAGTATGGCTTTGATCTTATGCAGCAATACTTCACTGTCAAAAGGTTTGGTGATATAATCATCGGCACCCAGTTTGTAACCTGTCAATATATCTTCTTTCATGCTCTTGGCCGAAAGGAAGAATAATGGCATATCAGGATCTACATTACGTATCTCTTCTCCTAGCGTGAATCCGTCCATATTCGGCATCATCACATCCAGTAGGCATATGTCAAATTTTTCACGACGAAAAGCTGCAAGACCTAATATACCATCACGTGCCAGTTCTACCACAAAATCATTAAGCTCCAGATAGTTCTTCAGTACCTGTCCAAAGTTGGTATCATCTTCTACCAATAATATTTTAAAGCGTTCTTTTTCCATAATAGTTTGAATATCTGTTACCAAAAGTAACAAGTAAAGGATTTTTTTACACGTAATGTTTTGTTAAAAGCGCGGGCAGTTCATATAGGACTGGTTCTTTTCTCGCCATGGGTACTTGCCTTGGTAGATGATACCTATCTCCAAAGCCCCATTACCCTGATTGTACACCGCTAATTGAGAAATTGTATAGTCATAACTGGCCATAACCCTCAATCCGTTCAGGTCTACACCTATTACACCTATCAGGGCATCATTGAGCCTATTATAGCCACCTATTATCAGTTTGGTCACTCCATGGTCGTCCTCTGCTACTTGCATCAGGAATAAGGTACCATAATTGATCTCTAAAGCACCTGTTTGACTGGTAAAGTACACAGATGGGTTGAATGTGAGTTTTTTGTTGATACCTAATAGTGCATCTACATTAGCTGTAGGTCGTATGCCTACTATATTTTTCATACCTCCCAAAAAATTCTCGGTGGGTTGATTCACATGTGCCACACCTACCCCCACTTTCACATATACCAGCTCATTTGGGAATAAAGCATAATTCACACCAGCACCTACATCATTGAAGTGCGTCTTGATCACTCCATTCTTTTCGTTATTGGCAAGACTCTTATTGAATGTAAACCCATCCCACTGAGCATCAAAGGTCAGATTGTCAAAATTCACACTACGCTGAATATACCCGTAATACATACCTGCACTAAGCATACTGGTCTGTGTCATTTGCAGATGAAATGCCAATGAACCTTGAGCTCTGAATAAAGATAAACTGCCATCTCCTGCTTGATCATTGAATAATGCCAGCCCTACACCAAACCACTTATTTCCTTGGTCTTTACGCAACACCTGATAATCTGTATAGGCAGAGAAGGAACTATATGGTACCGGTACCGATGCCCACTGATTGCGATAGTTGGCACCTGCTCTGTAATTATCTTCACTCATCAGCCCCGTATTTGCAGGGTTCAGCAGCATAGGTGCATTGTAATACTGAGAGAAGTGCATGTCTTGTGCATACACATAGCTACCGCTCAGGCACATGATGCTCATCACTAATAGACGTATGGTATGATATGTCGCTCGTTTCATGTTCTTCTATCGTATTAAGGTCACATTACCTTTCTTCTGGTAAGTAGTTTTATCATAAAAAGTAGCTGTCAGCACATAGGCATAGGCATCTTGTTCTTGTTGCTTTCCATTGAAACTGCCATCCCATCCATCTGCCTGACTGGTAGATTCAAATACTAGTTGTCCCCACCTATTGAATATCCTCAGGTCCATAGTTTTGATGGCCACACCGCGCACATACAAAATATCATTTTCTCCATCTCCATTGGGGCTGAATGCCGTAGGTATATCTATGATGGGTTGCACTTCTGTAGGTACTATCTTACATATTGAGTCTGTACATCCAGAAGAACCAATAGCAGTAAGGCATACAGTATAGGAATTAGTAACATTATACTGATGCACAGGGTTTATTTTGCTACTGTTTTCTCCATCCCCAAAATTCCACATATACGATACCGCATTGGTAGATGAATTAATGAAGGTAGTAGGGGTATTGATCTCCGGATAATTAGGGGTAAAAGTGAATTGTGCTGTAGGTGCCAGACTGATAGTAATGGCCTTGCTAAAACTGTCGATTTTCTCACAGGTATTAGGGTTACTTACAAACAGTTTTACTATATAAGTACCTGCCGAATCATAAACATGTTTGAATGAGTCCAGATTAGAGGTAGCTCCATCTCCCAATGTCCACAATACACTGGTAGCATTTACCGGATGTGTTACCAGTGTAATACCATGTGCAGAACATAACGCATCCGGTACATTGAATGTTGCCGACATGCGTTGGCTACCTATATGCACCACTTGTGTTACAGTATCCGGAGAGTTGCAGGCAGTAGTATCTTTCATGGTCATGGTTACCAGATAGGTACCGGTATCTGCATAGCTATGTCCGCCCGGGTTTGCCCCTGTAGCAGTGCCACCATCGCCAAAACTCCATGTAAATGTGGTAAATGTCTGTGCACCTGGTGTAGCGCTGTATTGCGATGTGTTGGTAATACCTATGGTATATGGTCCGCAACTGTCTGTCACTACTGCATTGAATCCCGGCTTGATACTATTGGTCAGCACGGTTATCTGTAGTTTTACGGTATCATATTCTTTACAGGCATTAGGGTTATAGGCCACCATGGTTACAGTATATACGCCTGGTGCCATAAAGGTATGCGAAGGGGCTACTGCTGTACTGGTACCCATATCTCCAAAGTCCCATGTATACGATGTGGCATTCACTGATCCGTTAGAGAATTGTACTTGCAATGGTGCACATCCCGTTGCAGTAGGATTAGCTTGTGCTTGTGCATTCACCGATCCCAGATCGAAACGTATTTTCAATGCTATCTCATTACAATTAGGTATACCACCAGACAAACCATTATTGATATTGCTCCATGCTCCCGGTGTTGTAGGGAATGCCGAAGAACCTCCGCAACCACCGCAGATGGCTTGATACACGATACCGTTTTTGTCAAATCTGCTGGTACCACCATCCACATGTTCTCCCACGCCTGTAGGTTCTCCCATGAAGGTAGCATACAGCAACGACTGTATATTTTTACTCAGTACTATAAAGTAGAAATCCCGCCCATCGGTAGTGCTTTGTAAGGCATTCGCTGTTATTGGCAGACCTGTGGTATTACCTATCGATACCGGCATTGTATTGATGAACAAATTACCTCCCCAACCCGATATATATATGTTCTGGCAAGTATCTACCAAAAAGGCCACCGGCGAAATATCTGTATGAAGAGGGTCCCCTTTACCAAATACGGTAGAGAAGATATTGCTGCTCAGTGTATTGTTCATCTTGATAACGAACTGTGATGAACTTGGATTGCTATATACGCCCGTAGGTTGCACTGGGAATTGTCCTCCCAATGCTTGTCCCATCGCATATACATTATCATTGGCATCTACTTGTATACCATATACTTGGTCATAACCACTGGTACCCATAAATGTTCCAGCCTGCAAGGTATAAGGTGCACTATTCTGAAATTTTAAGATAAACCCATCTGCACTATCTCCTTGATAAGTAGGGTATAGTGTCCCTGCCGTTGTAGGAAAGTTAGGGCTCTGTGTCCCACCTGCTACATACAACGATGTCTGTGCTGTATCAAATACCATTACATATCCCGCATCCTGATTACTACCTCCTATATAGGTACTCCATACTAGGCTGGTAAGATTAGAGTCAAATTTACATACTATACCATCTTGTGTGCCTTGCAGACTGCTTTGCAGTGCATTCACAGTTGTAGGAAAATCTATAGATTGTGTAGAGCCTGTTATGTATATCTGTCCCAGTTTATCTACTTGCACTTCACTTCTGGCATCATCGCCGTAGTTATGTTTCAGGCCTCCATAATAAGTTTCTGTAGAGTCAAAATTCACTCCATCAGGTCCACTACCACCTATATAGGTAGAACCCAACAATGCTGTCCCTGCTGCATTTAGCTTCGTCACCATGATATCATAGTCACCATTAAAGCTCACATCATATGCTCCCGATGTTACAGGGTAATCCGGCGAATTGGTACGCCCTGCTATGATCAGATTATTGTAAGCATCTACTATCATACTATGCGGACGCTCATTGATGCTTCCACCTATATAAGTAGCATAGATCCTGTTTGTACCTAGCGGATTATATTTGATGATGGCTACATCACTGCCATACTGTGTTCCCGTAGCACCTACACCTCCTGCAAAATTCAGCTGAAAAGCCCCCAGACTTGTCGGGAAACCCGACCCATGCGCTATACCACCTGCGTAGAAATTCCCTTGATTATCATAAGTAGCCGTAAAGCCCCAGTTATCAGCCGTAGAGCCTGTAAAGGTGGCAAATACTACTGTAGGGTCTATTACCAAGGTCTGTGTGGCATCATAGTCATTCGGGAAATTGTAGCTTACCATTGTTCCCTTCAGTTTGTAATTACAAGCCACTTGCACTCTGTTGCCATTGATGTATTGATAGGCATAAGGTTTCATTTCTTGCACCGTACCTACCGATGTGCCGATGATCAAACTACCTTCTTTGATTGATAATTTATCAGCACCCTCGAACTGTAATTGTACCTGATGCGCATCTGCTCCCGGCTGTATCACAAACTCATATTCCAGATTCCCCCATGTAGACGATAAGTGCATATTGATACCCTCCCACAGCTGCTTATAGTCCATGGCCATATAAGGGTGTATACCGCTTTTCCATCTCTTGGGGTCCTTACCCAGAAAGTAGTTGAAATAAGAAGGCTCCTCTTTGCTACCCACTATCTCAGGTGCTAATGCCCCCACAAAACTCATTTTGTAAGCATGATATTTCAGTATTGGCGGGTTCAGTACCTGCCCATGCTCATAGCCGTCTATTCTGCCATCGTTCGATGGGTCTCCTATCAGGTAAGTGATACCATCTGTTTGCAAGTAGATATCACTTTTGCCCGTCATGGCCTTATACCTGAAAGGTCCATCCCATTGCCCTTGGTTCTCTATAAATTCTATAGGCGACTGCGCATAGGCATACTGCACTAAAGAAGATAGTAGAAGTAATAAATAAAGTGAGTAACGATATTTCATATGTTTATGGTCAAAGCACAATACGGCATAGTAAATTTAACAAACTTTTACTATATAATAGACGGCTAAAAACCCTCAAAGGTTAAGTCTCTAAGGGTTCTATTAAGTATATAAATAATTGTATATTGTATAAGCATATTGCGCCTTCAAGAACCTCCATCATCAAAATCTATTTGGAAACCCCTACCTCCATTTCGTATCTTTATCTCAATTCTAGGTCGTCCTCCCAACGCTAGAATGAATCTCCCAAGTATTTGCAATTCGTCCTTCATATTGCAAAATATTCTTCGGTAATCAATCGGTAACAACCGGAAATCCATCGGTAATTTTTCGGTAACGAATCGGTAAAAAAGCTGTCATTGCGGGCTTGACCCGCAATCTCCCCAGCCCTTGCAATTAGCTCTTATAACACTAATTCAAATGTTACACTGTAACCCAAATGCGACCCTCAAAAATAAATTAAACAGATTCG